>DAIDBG010000249.1 GCA_027310225.1 bacterium
CTACAAATGCTTGCACCTGAGGGTCGTCTGGCGTTTATCATGCCTGCGGATACCGTCGAAGGGAAATTTGCGCCAATTCTTTGGAAGTGGATATCTAGTCATTATTGTCTGGATGCGGTGGTTACGTTTTCACCTGAGGCATCGCCGTTTCCAGGTGTTGATACCAACGCGATCATATTTCTGATTCGAAACGCGCCGCCAGTGGACAGATTTCATTGGGTGCGCGTCACGCGAGCGGATACTTCGAGTCTCAAGGAATGGATTTGCAAGTCCTTTTGGCCCGGATTTTCTGTGTCTGGTGGCATTCCTCCAGATATAGATGAATTCGAGAGAACTATCGAAGAGGGTCTGAGAACTGGGTTGTCTCGACAGCCGGAAACTCAAGATTCTCCCAGTGTGCCCCTCTCTCGATTTGCTTACGTAGTGCGAGGCATAGCTACAGGGGCAAACGAGTTCTTCTTCCTCACCCGTGAGAAAGCTCGCTCCCTTGGAATTCCTACCGAATTCCTAATCCCCGCGATTGGTAGAACGCGAGATGTTGACAGTGAGATTGGCGAGATCACTCTAGAGCGCCTAGAGCAACTAGACGCTCAAGGTCGGCCCACAGTTCTTTTCTCCGCTGACGCTAGGGGAATAGAAGAATTTCCTCAGTCTGTCCAAGACTACCTTAAGGAGGGTGACACACTTGGTTTGCCAACGCGCCCACTGATCGCTAGCAGAAGGCCTTGGTACAAAATGGAACGCCGTGTGCCACCGCCTTTCTTATTCGCTTATCTTGGTAGGAGAAATGCGCGATTCATTCGAAACACCGCTAGTGTTGTTCCATTAACGGGCTTTCTTTGCGTGTACGCTCGCCGGGACGATACGGTTTTCAAGGAAAAACTTTGGCGAGTCCTTTCCCATCCACTTACGGTCGCGAATCTGGCCAAGGTGGGGAAATCATACGGTCATGGAGCCATCAAAGTTGAGCCGCGCGCTCTTGAGTCGCTGCCCATACCTTTGGAAGTGCTCGATGAATCTGGCCTAGTAGTGAATGGGCACAATGACAGGACCGATTCGGACCTGTCGCTACCGCTGCCATTGTAATTGCGCTTTAGGCGCACATAGCGCTACTCCCGCATTGTAAGCTCAAGTATCCATGATAGCGGGGGCCCGAATTTCATATGAAAGGCAGCCAACACGCTTGGACACGGAGTTGTCGGCGCCTTGGTGATAAATTTGAAGTGTTGACGGAGGTCTGATGGCAAGGATGAAATGCGGCGTGGCGGCGGTCGAAGCGCTGCGCGCGGCGGGGGTGAGCCGGGTCTTCGGGCTGATGGGCTCGAGCACGCTCGAGATCTACGACGCGCTCTACGACGCGCGGGACATGCTCTACGTCGGCGTGCGGCACGAAAACTGCGGCATGCACATGGCGGACGCCTATGGGCGCGTGACGCAGACGCCCGGGCTCTTCATCTGCGGGCAGGCGGGACCCGGCGTCGCCAACATGATGCTGGGGCTTACCGCGGCGAAGCTCGCGTATTCCCCGGTCGTAGTCATCGCCGGTCAGCCGTCCACCGCCGACCTGGGGAAAGACACCTTTCAGGAAATAGACCAGCATACGCTGTTCCTGCCGGTGACGAAGCGCGTGATGACGGTGACCCGTCCCGAACGCATTCCCGAGTTCCTGCTGGAAGCATTCCGCGTGGCGAACGCGGGCCGGCGCGGGCCGGTGGTGGTCAACATTCCGCGCGACTTGCTCAATCACGACGTGGATGTCGCGATCCCGGCGCGCGGCGGGCAGCCGGAGGTGGCAACCGCGTCGGTGGACCGCGCGACGATCGAGCGCGTGAGGGGGATGATCCTGCAGGCGCGGGCGCCGGTGATCCACGCCGGCGCCGGCATCAAGTGGGGCCGCGGCACCGCGGCGCTGGTGAGGCTCGCAGAGAAGCTACAGCTTCCGATCACCAACTCCGCCGGCCACACCGACGTCGCGCCGGTGGATCATCCGCTGTACGCGGGCGGCGTCGGTCCGCGCGGCAATCCCGTGGCGACCGGCCTCGTGCGCGAGTCGGACCTGATCCTCGCGCTCGGCACGCGCCTCGGCTTCAATACGGCTCGGTTCACCGACGAGATCGTCAGGCCCGGCGTGAAGATCGTGCAGGTGGATATTGATCCCCTGGCGCTCGGGCGCTACTACCCCGTCGCGCTCGGCATCGTGGCGGACGCCGGCGCGGTGGCCGGCGCGCTCGCGGATCTCGTGGAACCGCTCGCCGCGAGCCACGCGCCCTGGCGGGCGCGCAACGAGAAGCTCGTCAAGGACCGCCGGCAGCTGTGGCAGGGGCGCGAGGAAATCGCCGGCCGGGGCTCGAAGCCGCTGCACCCGGAGACGATCTACGCCGAGCTGCGCAAGGTCGCGCCGCGCGACGCGCTCTTCACCATTGATGCCGGCACCACCTGCCTGCAGGCGACCGACAAGCTGCCGTGCTACACCGTGCCTTCGCTGATCGCGCCGCTCGATTGCGGCAACATCGGCTTCTCCTACGCCGCGGGGCTGGGCGCCAAGGTCGCCGCCCCTGAGCGCACCGTGATCTCGCTCATGGGCGACGGCGGCTTCGGCATGACGATGGGCGAGATGACGACGGCGGTTCAAAGCCGTATCAACAGCATCGCGGTGGTGATGGACAACGGCACTTGGGGTTCGGAGATCGCCTACCAGCGCGACTTCTACAACCAGCGCTACATCGGCGCCCACGTGCTCTCGCCGCGCTTCGACGAGGTGATGAAGCTTTGCGGCGGTGCGGGTTATTTCGTTACCGCGCCGGGCGAGCTGGCGGATGCGGTGACCCAGGCGATGAAGGAAGGCAAGCCCGCGGTGATCCACGCGAAAGTGGATCCGGACGCGGTGCTGAGCTTCCGGACGGACGCGCTCGCGAAGCGTGCCTGACGGCGAAGGATGAAGGATGAACGTGGAAGGATGACCCCACGCTACGCGTGATTTTCTGCCGTCCCTCCCGTTCACTCTCGTCCGGTCGGTAGACAAGGAGACGTCCTTCCGACTGCAGGCAACGAAAGGTCATCCTTCATCCTTCCGCCTTCATCCTTCCCTGCGGTGAAGGCGGGCCGCAACCGCAGCTAGTGGAGGTGCTTGTTCCGCGGATGCAGTGGAACAACCGTCGAAGAGGCGGTCGAGTGCTCGCCGGTGATCTTCCGCGCCGCCCAGTCCTGGTCGAAGAGCTGGCTGACGAGCGCGGCGACCTGGTCCACTTCGGCCTTGCCGAGGTGGCGCGAGAGCATCGCGCCGATGTCCTCGACCACGCACTGGCGCCGGAACTCGTGGATCGCCTCCGCCGTCGGGCCGACGAACATCTGGTAGAACTCGTCCTCGCCGTTCTCGGGGTAGTAGGTGACCTCGACCTCGGACGCGTACTCGGTGAGCGGCCCCACGTTCTGGAACGCCTCGGCGAGCCGCGCGTGGAAGCTGCGGCCGACCTCGCCGCTCCAGCAGATGTTCACCGTGCGCTCGCGCGGGTCGAACTGGATGCCGGGCTCCTCGCGCTCGAGGCTGTGCGCCTCCGCGAGGGTGTCAACGTCGAGGTACTCGAGCCAGGGGCGCAACGCGTGCTCGACCTGCGACAGGCGCACGCCACGCCCCAGGAAAATGTTGCCGTGAACGTGGACTTCCATTCGCATCTTTCGCGCTTACACTAATTGATATGTCGGGGACAGGAAGGATACCACAGCCCCTCGAACTTCATCCTTCAGGCAGCGGCCGGCTTCGCCTGATCCGCCGCGCCGGCGGGGATGAACAGCACGAGGATGTTCCCGAAGGCGATGATGCCGGCGAGGAAGAAGAACGCAGCGTAGATATCGAAGGCGTCGGCGATCATGCCGAAGAGCACCGGCGAGACGGCCGCTCCCAGCCCGGTGATGCCGAACTGGAGCCCGACCCCGGTGCCGGCGAGGTTCCCCGGGATGATGTCCACGGCCCACGCCTGCAGCACGGGCCGCATCGCGTAAAGGAAGAACCCGGCCAGCGCGATGAACACGACGAACACGAAGCTGCGCCCGGCGAGCGCCATGCCCACGATCGTCACCGCCGTGAGGATCATGCTCGAGATCACGACGCGCTTGCGGCCCATGCGGTCCGAGAGGTGGCCCGCGATCGGTGCCGCGACGAACCCCGCGATCTGCAGTACCGTGAGGCTGACCCCTACCACGAACGGCGGGTAGCCGAGCTCGTAGGCGAGATAGACCGGCAGGAAGGTGAGCAGCCCCGCCTGCGTCATGGTACGGAACGCCGCGCTCACCGACACCAGCATCAGTCCGCGGTTTTTCGCGAGGCTCACGAGCTCGCGGAGGTAGCTCGTCGCACCCGGCCCGCTCTCCGCGCCGGCGTTGACCGCGCGCCTGTCGCCGGCCCTGCCCATGGTGAGCGCTCCCAGCATGGTGAGGATCAGGGCCGCCATGACGATGCCGGGCACGACATTCACGACCACCACCGCGCGCCAGTTGAGCCACGCCAGCAGCGCGCCCACCACGAGCGGGGCAAGCGCTTCGGCGACGTTGCCGCCCATGCCGTGGAACGAGAGCACGAGGCCCCTGCGCTCGGGGTAGCGGTGCGCGAGCGTGGGGATCGCGGCCGGATGCCAGAGGTTGTTGCCGATGCCGACCAGCGTCACGAACACGAGCAGCATCCAGTAGTCGCGCGTCAGGCTCATCAACGCGTACGGGAAGCCGACCCAGAACAGCGAGGCCGCCATCAGCCAGCCCTTCTTGCCGACGGCGTCCACCAGCATGCCGCCGGGGAGGTTCGATACCGCGCCGACGAGGTGCTGGACCGTCATGATGAACCCGATCTCGGTGTACGAGAGGCCGAGCTCCTTGCCGATCAGGGGCAGCAGCAGGTAGAAGGTCGCTGTGTACCAGTGCGTGAGGCCGTGGCCGGCGGAAATCAGCCACACGTCCCTGAAGGAGCGCGGGGCCGTCGCGGAAGCGGTTGCTGCGGTGTTCACGATGCGGTCCCGGGGTGAATGCGGCCGCCGCTATGATAGCAGCGGCGGCGGGCGGCCCCAAGGGCGGACATCGTATAATTTCCGTTGAATCCGGACGCTTCGCGCCGGTTCAACTCCGCGCGTTCGAACCGACGAATGGATCGCGGTTCAACGCGCGGGTGCACGAAAAAAACTTTCCGGACGGCGCGGGACACTCAATGCGCACCGACCTCGAGCGTTTCTTCAATCCGCGCGCGATCGCCATCATCGGCGCCTCGCAGGACCTTGCCACGATCAGCGGCCAGCCGCTGAAATTCCTGAAGAGCCACGGCTACAAGGGAACGCTCTACCCGGTGAACCCGCGTTACCCGGAGGTCGCCGGCGTCAAATGCTATCCCGCGCTCGCCGACGTGCCCGAGGTCCCGGACCTCGCGCTGATCCTGGTGAACGCCTCGCGCGTCGCCGAGATGCTGCGCCAGTGCGGCGCGAAGCGCGTGCCGTACGTGATCATCTTCACTTCGGGCTTTTCCGAGATGGGCGGCGAGGGCGTCAGGCTGCAGCAGGAGCTCACCGCCATCGCGCGCGAGCACGGCATCGGCGTGATCGGGCCCAACTGCCAAGGCATGATGAACATCACGGACGGCGTGTTCGCCGGCTTCGGCTCGGTGTTCAACGCGGACTATGAGCCGGGGCCGGTCAGCATGGTCTCGCAGAGCGGCGGCTTCGGCTTCTCGGTGCTGAACCTGTCGTCCAAGGACGGCGGCCTGCCGTTCCGGCAGATGGTCACCACCGGCAATGAAATCGGCGTCTCGACGCTCGATTTCATTGATTACTACATTCAGGATCTGAAGACCGAAATTATCGTCGGCTACATCGAGGGCCTGAAGGATGCGCGCCGGCTGCTCGAGGTCGGCAACCGGGCGTTGGCGGCAAAGAAGCCCCTCCTCATGTGGAAGGTCGGCAACACCGAGCAGGGCCAGCTGGCGGCGCGTTCGCACACTGCCAACCTGGGCGGGGCCATGGTGCTCTACAAGGCCGCTTTCAGGCAGTCGGGCATCCTCCAGGTCGAGGACATTCAGGACGTGGTGGACTACGGGCGCGCCTTCCGCTGCGGCCGGCTGCCCCGGGGCAACCGCCTCGCCATCATCACCATCTCCGGCGGCGCGGGCATCCTCATGACCGATGAGTGCATCGCGCGCGGCATGCAGGTGCCGAAGCTCGCGCCGCAGACCGGGGAGAAGCTGCGCGGCTTCGTGCCCGCCTACGGGTCGCTGCTGAATCCCGTGGACGTCACCGCCGCGATCTTCAACAACACCGAGTTGATCGGCCAGACGCTCCAGGCGATCGTGGACGACCCCAACGTGGACTGCGTGGCGATGATCAACGCCTCGCTCCAGGGCGAGCTCGCTGCCAAGGTCGCCACCCAGATCGTCGCCGGCGCGAGCCGCACCGACAAGCCGGTGTTCATCTGCTGGAGCGCGCGCGACGCGGTGGCGCCCGAGGCCTACGCGATGCTGGATGCCGCCCGCATCCCGCGCTACCAGTCGCCGGTTCGCTGCGGGCGGGCGCTCGCAGCACTGTCCTGGTACGCCGAAATGCAGCGCCGGCGCGAGCGCCGCAGCTCGGAGCGGGCGCTCGCGCTCAGCAGCGCGGCCGCGCGCAGGCAGCTGGAGGGAAAGACGGCCGACGTCTCCGAGCACGCCGCCAAGCGGGTGCTCGCCGAGTACGGGATCCCGGTGACGCGGGAGGAGCTCGCTGCGACGCCGGAGCAGGCCCTCAAGATCGCGCGATCCATCGGCTACCCGGTCGCGCTCAAGGTGCAGTCGCCGGATATTTCACACAAGACCGAGGCGCGCGCGGTACGTCTTAATATTGGCTCCAGTGAGGAACTGGCCGCCGCGTATGAAGAGGTGCTTTCGAACGCGCGCGCCTATAACAAGAATGCAAGGATCGAAGGGGTTCTCGTCCAGGAAATGATCAAGAACGGCGTTGAAGCCATTCTTGGCGTCACCAACGATCCGCTGTTCGGCCCGGCGGTGATGTTCGGGCTGGGCGGCATCTTCGCGGAGGTGCTGAAGGACGTTTCGTTCCGGCTCGCGCCGGTGACGGCCTCGGTCGCGCTCGAGATGATCGAGGAAATCGCGGGCTATCCTGCGCTGGCCGGCGCGCGGGGCAAGCCGCGCGCCGACGTGGAGGCGCTGGCGGACGCGATCGTGCGCCTCTCCGCGCTGGCGGTCGACCTCAAGGACCACATCGGAGAACTCGACGTCAATCCTCTGTTCGTGTTTGCCGAGGGCAGGGGTGTGAAGGCCGCCGACGCGCTGATTAGACCTAAGAAGTGATTCGTTGCTCGTTGCTCGTTTCTGCGTCATCCTGAACCCTTGCAGAAGCAGGGCGAGGATCGAGCAGACAAGAAACGAAAAACGAGCAACGAGAAACGAGCCACTTTTTGAGAATGGCGATCCGTATGGAACTCACTCCTGAAGTTCGCCGCTTGTGCGAGGAGATCCGCCGCTTCATCCGCAAGGAGGTGGACCTCCGCTCGCGCTGGATCGAGGAGCACGACGCCATTCCCGACGATCTCCTGCAGAAGGCGCGCGAGCTGGGGCTGTTCGGCCTCACCATCCCCGAGCAATATGGCGGCATCGGGCTCGACCTCGCTGGCAAGTGCGCAATCGAGGAGGAGATGGGGCGGACCAACTACGGCTTTGCCACCGTCATCGGCAATCACACCGGCATCGCCACCACCGGCATCGTCGCACTCGGCTCGGAGGCTTTGAAGCGCAAGTACCTGCCGCTCATGGCGACCGGAGAATGGATCGCCTGCTTTGCGCTGACCGAGCCCCTCGCCGGGTCCGATCCGGCCGCCATGCGAACCACGGCGACGCGCAAAGGCGACCATTACCTTCTGAACGGCGAGAAGATCTTCATCACCAACGGCGGTCTCGCGCGCGTGTTCACGGTGATGGCGATCACCGACCAGGCCAAGGGAATCAAGGGCATTTCCGCCTTCGTCGTCGAGCGCGATTTTCCCGGCTTCCGCATCGGTCGCAGCGAACTGAAGATGGGCATGCACGGCGCGACCACCGTGCCGCTCTCGTTCACCGACTGCGAGGTGCCGGCGGAAAACCTGCTCGGGTCGGAGGGCATGGGCTACGTGCAGGCGATGAAGACGCTCACCATGGGCCGCGTCACCATCGCGGCGCGCTGCTGTGGGATGATGGACCTGTTGATCGAGCGGAGCTGCGACTACATGAAGACGCGCGTGCAGGGCGGGAAGAAGCTCGCCGAGCACCAGGGCCTGCAGTGGATGCTCGCCGACATGGCGGTGGCGCGCGATGCGTCGCGGCTCCTCACCTACAAGGCGATCGACGCGATCCTGGGCGGCGCGCGCGGCACGCTCGAGGCCTCGGCCGCGAAGCTCTACGCCACCGAGTCGCTCGCCAAGGTGGTGGACTGCGCGGTGCAGATCCACGGCGGCATGGGCTACATGCGCGAGGCGGGAATCGAGGCGATGTACCGCGACGCGCGCATCACGCGCATCTACGAGGGCAGCTCGGAAATTCAGCGCAACATCATCGCCGCGCAGTTGCTGAAGAACGATTAGCCACAGATGAACTCTGTGTTCTCTGTGGCTGAATGGATTTTGAATTCATTTTCCGTGAACTCTGTGCCCTCGGTGGCTCTAGATTTGACTAGAAGCGGTCTCAAAAACCCAAAATTCAGCCGCCGATGGACGCCGATGAACGCCGATATTTAATCAACGACGACCCTGTTAGCAGGGGATTTCATCTGCGTTTATCGGCGTTTATCTGCGGCTAAACCTTGATCTTGATTTTTGAGACGGGTTCTAACAAGAGGATGTCTCTGTGGCTACTGTCCAGGAACTGATGAGCTTGCAAGGACGCGTAAGCGTGGTGACCGGAGGGGCGACGGGCCTCGGCCTGCAGATGGCCACCGGGCTCGCGGAAGCCGGCTCGAACATCGTCATTTGCTCGCGCAAGCTCGAGAACTGCGAGCAGGCCGCGCACCAGATCGAGAAGCTCGGAGTGAAGGCGCTTGGCCTGGCGGCGGACGTGACGAAGCCCGGCGAGGTCGAGGCGGTGAAAGACGCGACGCTCGCGAAGTTCGGGCGCGTGGACGTGCTGGTCAACAATGCCGGGAAAGCCTGGGTCGCGCCGCCGGAGGAGCTGCCGCTCGAGCGCTGGAACCAGATCATGGACCTCAACATCACCGCGCCATTCATCTGCTCGCAGGTATTCGGGCGCGAGATGATCAAGGCGAGGCGCGGCAAGATCATCAACATCGCCTCGATCGCGGGACTGCAGGGCCGCAACCCGAAGGCCTACAGCTCGATCGTCTACAGCACGAGCAAGGGCGCGCTGGTCAATTTCACGCGCGATCTCGCCGTGAAGTGGGCGCAGCACAACATCCACGTCAACTGCATCTGCCCGGGGTTCTTCGTGACGCCGATCAACCAGAAGCTCTTCGAGAAGAATCCCGAGCCGATCCTGCGCGAGATCCCGCTCGGCCGCACCGGCGGAGAGAACGACTTGAAGGGCATCGCCGTGCTGCTCGCTTCGGACGCTTCCAACTTCATGACCGGGGCGATCATCCCGGTGGACGGGGGCACGATTGCCTGGTAGTTCGACCTCTCACCGCGGAGGACGCAGAGGACGCGGAGGGAGAACCAGAAGAATTGGGATCGAAGTGTCGGTGATGACAAGAACAAGAAGTTGCGTCCGATGGACTCCGACGAACATTGAGCCATTGGCCAACGCGGAGAATTTGCTTGCTGTTTGACGTCTAGACGTCTACAATGCCAGCGTGGCTAAGGCCCAACAAAAAGCGCCGGTCAAACATCGTCCGGGCGCAGTGCGCGATGCCATAGTTCAGGTGTTATCTGAAAAACCCGACGGGGCGTCGATTAGAGAAATCGCTATTCAAGTCACGCAGCGCATCGGGTCGGTACCGTCTTCCTCGGTGCGTTCGTACCTGCGCCTGAATACCCCAGAGTTGTTTGTACGAATGGAGCGGGCGCAGTATGCCTTGAATTTCGACGAATCAATGCACGTCGCGAAGAAGAAGGAGCCATCTCCTCTCAGATTTCGCTCCCGCACTTTCGGAAAGTCCGCGTTGGTGCTTGCAGACTGCGGCGAATGGTTCAAGTCGCAAGACGCCAACAGCATTCATGCGGTCGTTACGGATCCCCCCTACGGCCTGGTCGAGTATTCCGCGGAGCAACAGGAGAAACTTCGAAATGGCAAGGGCGGAATCTGGCGCATACCGCCATCATTCGATGGGGCGAAGAGGGCTCCGTTGCCGCGTTTCACCGTCTTGACGCCCGACGACCTCTTGTCATTGGAAGAGTTCTTCTTCTTATGGGGCCGCGCGTTGCTGCCGGTATTGGTGCCGGGGGCGAATCTTGTGATTGCCAGCAATCCTCTCTTGTCTCATGTCGTATCGAGCGCGATTGCTCGGGCTGGCCTTGAGCGCCGGGGGGAAATCATTCGCCTGGTGATGACAATGCGCGGCGGCGACCGCCCTAAAGCCGCCCATGAGGAATTTCCGGATGTCAGTGTGATGCCGCGGTCGATGTGGGAGCCGTGGTTGGTATTCAGGAAACCGATCGAGGGGCGGGTGCAGGACAACCTAAGGAAGTGGAAGACAGGAGGTTTCCGCCGTCCTTCATCCGAGAAACCCTTCGGGGATGTGATTCAATCTGGACCGACGAGAAAGGCGGAACGGTCCCTAGCGCCTCATCCAAGCCTCAAACCACAAAGCTATCTAAGACAGTTGGTGCGGGCGGTGTTGCCGCTGGGGGAGGGAGTCATCCTGGATCCTTTTGCGGGATCCGGATCGACAATTGCTGCCGCCGAGGCGGTTGGATATCGGAGTATCGGTATCGAGAAGGATGCTCGTTACTTCGATCTTGCCTGTGAGGCGATACCCAAGTTGACCAAACTGCAGGTTCGATGAGCGATCAGAGCTTGTAGATCCAATTAGTCCGAAGCTTTTCCATACCCTGTCGGTGCAACGTTGCGGTTCGCGTGCCGAGTTCGCTGCGAGCGTTCTTGCGGAAATCCTCGGTGGTGACCTCGTTAAGGTAGATTTCCGTGATGGTTAACGGCTTGCGGCTTATTGCGGGCTCTGTGCTGCTGTCTATCGCGTAAACGAAAACACACATCCACTGATCCCTTGCCCCATGTGTGTCAACTGCCCCGCCTGCTTTCCTGGTCGTCTTTATTTCGACACCTTGCGATCCCGCTTTGATCTCGTTTCGCGGATACACCCCCTTGACGATCAGATCGGGATGCCCGTTGAAATACCGATTTTCCGTCAGAGTGCGCGAATGCTTTGCCATACTGGCGGTCAGCATATCGGACAACACGCCTGACATGATGGCCGGCCGGAGCATGTCGTCCAATCGCTCTAGCCCCTTGGACGTAAGGTGTGCGTTGACGTCATAGAAGAAATCATAGACGTCTTGAACTGCCAACTCGAAGTCTTTCAGCCTGAGCTCGAATGGCAGTCTCGCCTTGGGGTTGAATTTTGCAGAATTGACTGAATTGCGTTTGAGCACAGTAATATACCGGGGCGAGCGGGTTGAGCGCAGCATATGATATAGGAATCGCCGAAGGGCCGCGTCAACGTGTATTGCCGTGAGAGTTTTCGTGCATCGTGTCCTGTAACGTTATGCTGGCCTAATGCTGTTTTGCCGGAAAGGAGGCTGTCGTGAACAGAGGAATTCCAGCGGGTCTCGTGCTGTCGGCCCTGGTGGCCGTCGCGCCAATGGCGATTGCTTCGCAGGCGTGGGCGCAGGAGGCGAAGGGTCTGCGGGTGATTTCCGACCAGACCGTTACGGGGTTTGCGTTCCCCGACACGGACTGGAATTCGGGATCGCTGTCGCGCTGGAGCCCGAAGGCCGGCCTGCAGGCCCTCGCCTCCGGTTTCAAGGGGCCGGCCGATTTCAGCGTCATTCCCGACGCCAAGGGGCTGACGGTGGTCGTGCCCGACCTGGTACAGAGCCAGCTGCGGATCGTGCGGCTCGCCCAATAGAGCAACCCGCTCGCTTCTCCGCGCGCGCAATCGCCGGCATTGCGCGCTAAATCTTCGGGTACGGGCGCCCGGCCACCATCACCTCGACCAGGGCGGGCCGTTCGTTCGTCGCGGCGAGAGCTTGCCGCAGCGCCCCTTCAACCTCTCTGGGGTCGGTGACGCGGATGCCTTCGACTCCGCAGGCCTTCGCGATCCCGGCGAAGTGAGGGCTCTCGAAGGTGGTGCCGTAGGTGTGCCCGTAGAGGTGGGTCTGCTGCATGAAGGTCTGGCCGAAAGCGCCGTCGTTCAGGACGATCATGAGCACGTTCGCCTCGTACTCCACGGCGGTAGGGAGATCGCCGATGGTCATGAGGAAGGCGCCGTCCCCGGCGAGGGCGACCACGTCGCGCCCGGGAAATTCCATCTTCGCTACGATCGCCGTCGGCAGGCCGTAGCTCATGGCGTTCCAGACGCCGGACTGCATGAAGGACTCGGGGGTGGCGATGCGGCGGAAGGTGCGGGCCCACATCTGGCAGTTGCCCACGTCGCTCGCCACCACGGCGTTGTCGTCCAGCACGGCGTTCATGGCGTCCATCAGCACGCCCGGGTGGATAGGCCGGTCGCCCTTGTGCGGTTCATTCTGCGCCGCGAGGCTCGCGCGCACAGCGGCCTTGCCCTCGGCCATTCTCCGGATGAGCGCCTCGTCCCGCGGCCGCTGGTAGCTCCCCAGACGCTCGAGCAGGGCGGCGAGGAAGAGCTTAGGGTCGGCCACCCGCTGGTATTCCCCCCGGTAGCGGGAGTCCGCGGCGTCGTCGAAGCCGATGAGGATGAGGTTCTTTTCGGGAGCACGCTCCTTGAGTTCCGTCAGTTCGGCCGTGCCCGCCCGCAGTCCCACGCCGAGCACGAGGTCGGTCCGCTTGAGCGCCTCGGCGCAAAGAGGGTAGGTGCGATAGTGGGAGAAGTGGCCCGCGAAGAAGGGGTGCTCCTCCGGGATGACGCCGATCGCGTCCTGGGCGAAGATCACCGGGGCCTGAAGCTTCGTGGAGAGATCGGCAAGCTCCCGCATCGCATCCTTCCGGATGATTCCCTTTCCTGCAGCAAGAACGGGGAACCTGGCCTCCATGAGCCGCTGCGCGCAGCGGACCACGTCCTTCGGGTCGGGCTGGGGGACCGCGGCGGGGATCGGCTGGTAGGCCGGGAGGACTGCGGGCTCCTGCTGGAGGAGGTGCTCGCTGTAATCCGACAGGCGGGGCAGCTCGACGTGCACCGGTCCCGGCCGCCCGCTGCGGGCGATGTGAAAGGCCCTGGCCATTACCTCCGGGACGTCCTCGATGCGCTCGATGCGGGCGCTCCACTTGGTGATCTTCCCGTACATCTCGTGGACGAAGGCGGGATCGTCCACTCCGTGAAACGCCTCGCGGTCGGCCTTCAGGGGTACGGCGCCGCCGATGTGGACCATCGGCGAGGCCGCGCCGTAGGCCTGGGCCACCCCGGCCATGGAGTTGACGCCGCCCGGCCCGGCGGTGACGACGCACACCCCGGGCTTGCGCGTGAGGCGGCCGTAAGCGTCCGCCATGAGGGAGACGTTCGACTCCTGCTTGCAGGTGACCAGCCGGATGGAACTCACCCGGCTCAACCCGTCGTAGATCGGGTGGATGTGGGAGCCGGGGACGCTGAAGACCCGCTCGACGCCTTCTTCCCGGAGGGCCTCGGCCACTGCCTCGCCCGCGTGCATCGCCGAACGCCGAGAACTCATGGAGTGACCCTTATACGCCGGGATTGTTGTCGTGCGCGACGTCGTCACGGGGCGTGGCGCTGGCAGCAACGAAGTGCATTCTACCGCCGGCCAGTCAAATTGACACTCGCGACGGCCGGCTTGTATAGTCCCCCGCTTTCACGGCGTTCCGTACCGCCGGCGCCGCGTTCTCTAATCCGGTCGCATCCATACCGCACAGCCCCGATCACGGAGGAATTCATGTCCAGGCTCACTTTGCAGCAGGCCAACACCATCATCGAGAAAGCTCTCGCCAAGGCGCGCGAGATGAAGATCAAGCCGCTCGGCGTGGTGGTGCTCGACGACTCCGGCAACATCGTGTCGGCGCAGCGCGAGGACGGCGCGAGCATGTTCCGGCTCGACATCGCGCGCGGCAAAGCGTGGGCGGCGGTGGCAATGGGCGCCTCGAGCCGCGCGCTCGCCAGGCGCGCCAAGGACAATCCGAATTTCCTGGTAACGCTCGCTACGGCCGCGCAGGGCAAATTCCTGCCGCAGACCGGGGCCGCGCTGATCAGGAATGCCGCCGGGCAAATACTCGGTGCGGCCGGCGC
The DNA here is from genome assembly GCA_027310225.1 of bacterium. GTDB lineage: Bacteria > Pseudomonadota > Gammaproteobacteria > Burkholderiales > SG8-41 > SG8-41. Next base: position 14,337 of record DAIDBG010000249.1, read on the forward strand.
CAGCGGCGGCACCGGGGAAGAGGATGAAGCCTGCTGCGCCTACGGCATCGAGCAGGCGGGGCTCGTCGCCGACGCCTCGGCCTAGGAGTTTGTCGGACATGACATGAACGCCTATCGTCCCGCTGAAATTGGCATGCCGCTTGCGGAAGTAGATACGCCTGCGTTCCTCCTGGACCTCGACGCGTTCGAGCGCAATCTCGACCGGCTCGATGCCTCGCTCGCCGAAAAGAAGATCGAGGTCCGGCCGCACGCCAAGAGCCACCAGTGCCCCGAGATCGCGCTGCGCCAGATCGCGCGCGGCGCGGTGGGCGTCTGTTGTCAGAAGGTGAGCGAGGCCGAGGCGATGGTGGACGGCGGCGTGCCCGACGTGCTGGTCGCGAACGAGGTGGTCGGCGCACCGAAGCTCAAGCGGCTCGCCGCGCTCGCAAAGCGCGCGCGCCTCGCGGTGTGCGCCGACGATGCCGGCAACGTCGCGGCGCTGGACGAAGCCGCGCGGACGGCGGGCGTGAAGCTCGATGTCCTGGTGGAAGTGAACGTCGGCGCCAACCGCTGCGGCGTGGAGCCCGGCGAGCCTGCGGTGAGGCTCGCCCAGTCGGTCGCCCGCTCGAAGAATCTGCGCTTCGCCGGGCTGCAGGCGTACCAGGGCGCGGCCCAGCACCTGCGCCAGGTGGATGAGCGGCGCGCGGCAATCGAAGCGGCTTGCGCCCGCGTGCGGGAGACGACCGGTCTGCTCGCGAAGGCCGGGATCGCGTGCGAGAAGGTCACGGGCGCCGGCACGGGATCCTATATGTTCGAGGCGGTGAGCGGTGTTTACCAGGAGCTCCAGGTCGGCTCCTACGTCTTCATGGACGTGGACTACGCGAGGAACGACTGGACCGAGAGCGGCATCCCGCGCTTCGAGCACAGCCTGTTCGTGTGGAGCACGGTGATGAGCCGGCCGGCGCCGGACCGCGCGGTGGTGGACGCGGGGCTGAAGGCCTCCAGCGTGGACTCCGGCATGCCGCGCGTGTGGGAAGTCGCGGGCGCCGAGTACGTGAAGGCCTCCGACGAGCACGGCGTGCTCAAGCTCGACGGAGGCGCGCGCGTCGCGGTGGGCGACAAGCTCAAGCTCATCCCCGGCCACTGCGATCCCACGGTCAATCTCTACGACCACTACGTCTGCGTGCGCGGCGGCCGGGTGGAGGCGCTCTGGCCCATCACGGCGCGCGGCGCCGTCTGGTGAAGGATGAAGGATGAACGTGGAAGGATGACTCTCTCGCTGCGCTCGATTTGGCATGTGTCCCGATCTTTCACTTTCGTCCGGTCGGAGGGTTCGACGCTCTTTCCGGCCGAAGGTCACGAAAGGCCGGGACAAGCCGGCCCGCGCGAAGCGCGGGGGTCATCCTTCATCCTTCCGCCTTCATCCTTGCGTCATTGCATCACTGGGACAACTTGCATGAACGCGATCAAGAAAATTGGTTTCATCGGCATTGGAAATATGGGCTCCCCCATGGCCGGCCACCTCGTGAAGAAGGGCTTCGACGTGACGGTGTACGACATCCGGCCGGAGGCGGTCGAAATCTTCGCCGGGCAGCACAACTGCAAGGGCGCAAAATCGGCGCACGAGGCGGCGCAGGGCGCGGACGCGGTCATCACCATCGTCCCCGACGACAAGGTGGTGAGGAAGATTCTTCTCGGCGACGGAGACGGCGGCATCGCGCCGGTACTGCGCGAGGGCGCGATCGTGATGGACATGAGCACTAGCGACCCCGTGGGCACGCGCTCGCTCGCCGAGGCGCTCAAGCTCCGCGGCATCGAGGTGGTGGACGCGCCGGTGATGGGCGGGGTCATCTTCGCCAGGGACGCCTCCCTCGACATCATGGTGGCGGGCGATGCGGCGGCGGTCGAGCGCTGCGTGCCGGTGCTGAAGGCGATGGGGCGCAACCTCATCCGCTGCGGGACCGTGGGCAACGCGCACGCGCTGAAGGCGCTCGCCAACTACGTGAATGCGTGCGCGCTCATCAACGTGATCGAGGCGCTCACGATCGGCAAGCGCTTCGGGCTCGACCCGAAGCTCATGGCCGACGCGCTCACGACGATGTGCGCGGGACGCAACCATCCGGTGCAGAAAAAAGTCGTCCCCCACATCTTCACGCGCAAGTTCGGCACCGGCATGGCGCTCGGGTTCATCGCGAAGGACGTGAAGATCGCGGTCAATACCGCCAGATCCGTCGGCGCGGCGGCGCCGCTCGGCGAGCGCGTCTCGGAACTGTGGTCGGCGGCGGCGGAGCAAATCGGCGCCGGGCGCGATCACACCGAGATCGCGCGCTACTGGGAAGAAGCTACGGGCGTCTCTCTTGCAAACGAGAAGAAGTGACTTGTTGCTCGTTCCTCGTTGCTGGTGTGGATGAACTTCGGCTTGCAGGCGAGTAACGAGTAACGAGAAACGAGCCACCCTTTTCGATCGAAGCACGGAGATCCGAAATGACGCAAGGTGAGCGGAAGATAAGAATCGTGCTCGGCACGGCGACGCCGGGCGGGGGATTTCCCGCCTACGGCTGGCCGTACGCCGAGGTGCTCAACGCAACCGACCCGACGCTCGCGATCGAGCCGGTCAACACCAAAGGCAGCACCGAGAACGTGCCCCGGCTCGAGCGCGGCGACCTCGACCTCGGGCTCGCCACCGGGGAAGTCACGTACGAGGCGATCAGCGGCATCAGCAGGCCGAAGGCGGAAAATCTGCGCATCATCAACGCCACTTACTCGCAGGCGGGCATGTTCATGGTGCGCGCCGACAGCCCGTATCGCAGCATCTCCGATCTCAAGGGCAAGCCCGTCGTGTGGGGCGCGGGAACCTCGGGGTTCATCGTGCTCGCGCGCTACGTGATGGACGGCCTCGGGCTCGACATGAAGAAGGACTTCGCGGCGATCCTGCTCGAGAAGGCGGGCGACGGCCCGCCCCTGGTGCTCGACGGGCGCGCCGCCGCGATGTGGGGCGGGGGCGTCGGCTGGCCGCCGTTCATGGCGATCGCTAAGGGCCCGAAGGGCGCGCGCTTCATAGCGCCGAGCGCGGACGAGATCAAGCGCATCCAGGGCAAACACTCGTTTCTCAAGCCCAACGTGCTGCCCGCCGGCAGCTATCCGGGCCAGGCTGGTCCCGTGAATTCAGTGGGCTCGTGGCCGTTCGTGCTCGCGCGCGCCTCGCTTCCGGACGAGGTCGCCTACCGGCTCGCCCGCGCGCTGCACAGGGGCCACGCGGTGCTGAGCGGGAAGCTCGCTCAGGCGAAAGAATCAACGCTGGAGAACACGCTTGCCGCCGCGCCGCGCCGGGACCTGATTCATCCCGGCGTGCTCGAATACATGCGCGAGATCGGCCTCTTGTCTAAGGAGTCTGTCGGGACAAAGTCCGACAAACTCCTAGGCTGACACGATGAGCTTGCCCTGCATGGTGGGATTGGCGCGCCCGCCGCAGCAGATGTCGCAGTAGAAGGCGTAGGTGCCGGGCTTGTCCGGCGTGAACGTTACCGAGTTGCTGTCGAGGGGCAGCGCGATGAGATTGACCCCGAGCTCGCTGACGGCCCACTGGTGCTGGCCGCCCCCATCGCTGTGATTCCGGTTATCCCGGCTGGTCAGCCGTACCGTGACCGGTTCGCCCACCTTGACCAGGATCGTATTGCGGCTGAAACCGCCCATGTCGGCACTGATGTCGAGAATGTTGGCCACGGGCGCCGGGGTCTTCGGCGAGAAGGCCGTGACGAGCAAGTAAGCTGCTGCTCCCAGCACCAGAACGACGATCGTGCCGTAGGTGATCGGGTGGCGACTCGCAACTTGTCGGGGGCGGCTATTGGCAGGTTCTTCGTAACTATGCGATTTCACAAGGGATCCCTCCATCAGGGCCGGACCATGGGTATTCAACAGGATACCCGCATTTCCCTGAGTGGGACAGGGCTAACGTCCGAAAGTTGCCGGAAAACGCCTTTGCGTTGCGCTCAGGAAGGGCATAATGGCGCGTTTTTCCGATTATTATTTGAACGCTGACGGCACGCCGCCTGGCTGTTCAAGGGAGCTTTGCCGTGGCCGAGACCCGGGTTGATCTGCTGCATCTGCTCGAGGACCTGCGGGACGCGTATCCGGGGGCGATCGAGGAGACGATCCTCACCGAGATCATCGCCAACTCCCTGGATTCCGGCGCCGACCGCATCCGGCTCGCAGCGGATCCTCCTTCCGCGAGCATCGCGATCATGGACAACGGCTCGGGCATGCCGCGGCGGGATCTGCGCCGGTATCACGACCTCGCCGCCAGCACCAAGTCGCGCGGGCAGGGCATCGGCTTCGCGGGAGTGGGCATCAAGCTGGCGCTGCTCGCCTGCAAGGAGGTCGTGACCGAAACGCGCCGCGGGAAGGTTCACGTGGCGACGAGCTGGCACCTGGCTTCGCGCCACCGGGCGCCCTGGAAGTGGGTCGCCCCTCCGGGACTCGTCGCGGAGCGGGGAACCGCGGTCAGGCTCCATCTCGCCGATTCGCTTTCTCCCCTGACCGACCGCGGCTTCGTCGAGGCCGCCATCCGGCGGCATTACCAGCCGCTGCTCGATCCGGCCTGCGAGGAGATTCTTTCCCCGCACTATCCGCGCGGCATCGTCTTCGAAGTGAACGGCGGGACATTGCGCAGGGAGGCGTGCGCCGCAGCCGAGACGGCGCCGATCGCGATCCGGACGGGGCGCAAGCGCAAGCCCTCCGCGGCCGGGTATCTGTTCCGCGAGCCGGTCGCGCTGTCCGAAGACCGGCGCGGCATCGCCATCAGCACGTACGGAAAGATCATCAAGCGCGGCTGGGACTGGCCGGGGGTTTCGCCCAATGCGCCCGACCGCATCGGCGGCCTCATCGAGGTTCCCCCGCTGGCGGCCTCACTCACGCTCAACAAGGGCGATTTCATTCGCACCGGCGCGCGCGGGGCCGCCTATCTCGCTTTCCGCAAGGCGATCCAGGAAGCGGTCGTGCGGCAACTCGCCGCCTGGGGCGACAGCCGCGAGCAGCCGGAAGCCGCCCGGCCGCGGACCCTGCGCACGCTCGAGCGCGACCTGGAGCGGGTGCTGCTGGAATTGAGCGACGGCTTCCCGCTGCTGGCGTCCCTGGTCGAGCACCGGCGCGACGGCCAGAAGCGGTTGCCGCTGGGGCCCAAGTCGCCGGCCGGCGATCGTGAAGGGCTCGGTCCCGGAATTTCGGAGCTGCCGTCCGTCCTGGCCGAAGACGAGGTGCGGGAAATCCCGCCGGGGCAGCCGGAAGCCGCTCCCGCGCAGCCGCCTGCGGAACGGTCGGGCGCCGACATGGCCGCGCCCGGGGGCGAGCGTCGCCAGCGACGGCCGGCGCGGCTGGGCCTCGCCGTCCAGTTCGAGGACCGCCCGGGCGATCCCGAGCTCGGACGGCTGGTGGAATCCACGGTGTTCATCAACCGCGCGCATCCCGCCTGGCAGCGCGCCGCCGCCTCGCGCTCGGAGGGCTACCACATCGCGCTGTCCGTTGCGATGGCACTCGCGCCCCTCGCCGTCGAGCCGGCGGCGGAGCATGCCTTCATCACAGCCTTTCTCTCGCGTTGGGGCGAAGCGGTATCCGGCGCACCTTCCCGCCGCCGGAAATCATGAGGCACGCTTTGAGCGACCCTTACGTTGGATATATGCTGTCCGCATCTACTCTGCGGAAACTATGATGAAGACGGCCAAAGTATTCAAGCACGGCAACAGCCAGGCGGTGCGCCTCCCCAAGGAATTCAGGTTCGACGGCGACGAAGTGTTCGTGAAGCGTTCCTCGGGAGGGGTGCTTCTGCTTCCGAAGCGTATTACGATGGAGCAACTTGATGCGATCCTGTCGCAATTTCGCGGCAAGTTTGTCCGGCGCCAGCCCCGCATGCAGAAGAGGGGCTGGCGATGATTTGTAGAGACGAGGTGAGGCGTCCGCTTTCTGCCTTCATCCTTTGCTGGGGCCTCGCGGCCGGCGCGGCGATGGCGCAGCAGTACGCAGAGGTGGTAATTTGCCACCGGTGTATGGCCCACGGCTGACGGTGCGTTACGCACAGGCATGGAAGGATTATCCCAAGTCAGGTATAATCCGGCATGCATCGAACACCCGTTCGGCTGAAACCGCTGGAATGGATCGGAAGCTCAAGGAAGGATCTCAAATCGCTCCCGGACGACGTGAAGGACGTCTTCGGCTACGCGCTATATCTTGCGCAGACCGGCGGCAAGCACGATTAGGCCAAGCCATTGCGGGGATTTGGATCTGCGGGCGTGCTTGAGGTTGTCGAGGATTTTCGCGGCGATGCCTATCGCGCCGTCTACACGATCAGCTTCGAAGAGCGGGTGTTTGTGCTGCACGTGTTTCAAAAGAAGTCGAAGTCCGGCATCGAGACGCCGAAGCGCGACATGGATTTGATCCGAGACAGACTGAAGGTGGCCGCGAGACGGGCCAGGGAGCTGAAAGATGAGCAAGCATAAGGCGCGGGAAGACAGGGCTGTTTATGTCGGCGGCGGCAACGCGTACGCCGATCTCGGCTACGAGAACGCAGATGAAATGCTGGTGAAGGCCCACCTTGTCTCCAAGATCGCGGAGATCATTCGGCGGCGAAGTCTTACCCAGGTCGAAGCGGCGAAACTGCTGGGGCTCACCCAGCCCAAGGTTTCGGCCATGCTCCGCGGTCAATTTCGCGGATTCTCGGAGCGGAAGCTGATTGACTGCCTCACGAGCCTGGGACGCGACGTGCAGATCGTGATCAAAGAATCACCACAGCGTCGCGCCGGCGGCAAGCTGACGGTGGTCGTTGCATAAGCAAATTGCGCTGGACGCGGACGCCGTTCAACACGTGCTCAATAGCTCTTCGGACCGATACGTGGCCAAATTCATGCCCCGCTGCTGCATGAGTGCAACGCAATTATGGCAACTATGGCCGAGAGGACTACGCGGGCTGTACGGGCGGGCCAGAACCGCGGTACACTTCCCGCGGTCCAAAGCCGTTACTTGCATGAGTAAGCCGCAGGCCTTGGAAGCGAGAGGGCGAGAGCACGATGTTTAGCCAGCGCAAAGTCGCCCAGATGGCGGCCTTCCTGATTGACCGTGGAAGGGGCCGCATGAATTACCTGAAGCTGATGAAGCTTCTCTATCTCGCGGACCGCGAATCCATGAGGCGCCACGGAGAGCCCATAGCGGGGGACCGTTACGTGTCCATGGATCATGGGCCGGTGCTTTCTCAGACCCTCAATCTAATAAACGGCGCGGTCGAGTTCGAGGAGAAGGGTTGGAATCACTGGATCGCGGACAAAGCGGATTACGAAGTTTCGCTGCGGCGGAAGGCATCCCGCGATGCACTGGATGAGTTAAGCGAAGCCGAGCTCGATGTGCTCGAGGCCATCTATGCCAAGTTTGGCAAGATGGATCAGTGGAAACTCAGGGATTACACGCATCGCTACTGCCAGGAGTGGAAGGATCCGGAAGGATCGTCCATTCCGATCGAATACCTTGATATCTTCAGGGCGCTCGGCCACAGCCCGGCCGAGACCAGAAAGCTCGCCGCCCGCCTCGAGCAGGAGCGCAGGATAGACAGGCTTTTCGCGACGCTATGAGCCTGTTCGTGCCGTACCGGAGGGCGACGCTGCTCATCCCTTCCGGCCCGGCACACGATCCAGACCGCAAGCACCTTTTCATAGTTCTGACGGACCCCGCGCAGGTCCTCGAATACACCGAAAAGTATTCTCTGCTCGTCGGTGTCGCCAGTGTCCAGACCGACCTGCCGCATGACCCTACCTGCCTGCTGGACGCGGGCGACCACGAATTCATCCGTCACAAGAGCTACGTGCACTACGCGCGCGCACTGACTGAACCGTCTCAGGGATCCTCAACGGGGTGAAAAAGGGCGTGCTGGTACCGAAGGCCATGCTCGTCGAGGACATCTTTGCGCGCGTATGCAAGGGCCTCGTAGAATCCCGATTTACGGCAAGAAGAATTGTTGCGTTCTACGAAGCCGCAGAGGCCGATCGGAACGCGGACGAATAACAGCAGGGAACTATGCCGATGCTGGACTGCTGGAGGGAAGTTCGGATAACTGCGGCTTTACGTGTCTTCGGCCACAAGATATGAATCACGGGGAGATCGTCAGTTTTCTGTGGGGGGTCGCGGACCTCATCCGCGATACGTTCAAACGCGGCAAGTACCAGGACGTGATCCTGCCGTTGACGGTATTGCGGCGGCTGGACTGCGTGCTCGCGCCGACGAAGCAGAAGGTGCTGGACACCAACAAGAAGCTCAAGGGGAAGCTGGAGAACCTCGACCCGCAGTTGCGCCGGGCGTCCGGCTTCGCGTTCTACAACACCTCGCTCTACGACTTCGAGAAGCTGCTGGCGGACGCGCCCAACCTTGCCCACAACCTGCGCAACTACATCAACGGCTTCTCGCCCAACATGCGGGAGGTGATCGAGAAGTTCGGCTTCGACACGACGATCGCCAAGCTCGACGAGGAGGGGCTGCTGTTCAAGGTGCTGGAGCGGTTCAAGAACACGGACCTGCACCCCGATCGCGTGGACAACACGACGATGGGGACGATCTTCGAGGAGCTGATCCGCAAATTCAACGAGGCGCTCGACGAAAATCCCGGCGAGCACTTCACGCCGCGCGACGTAGTGCACCTGATGGTGGACCTCCTCATCGCCGGCGATGAAAAGCGGCTGAAGCGCGAGCATCTCGCGATCACGGTGTGCGACCCCTGCTGCGGGACGGGCGGCATGCTCACGATCGCCAAGGACCACATCCTCGGCGACGGGCGGCCGGGAATCAACCCGAAAGTGGACATCCATGTCTTCGGACAGGAGGTGAATCCCGAAACCTTCGCGGTGTGCAAGTCGGACCTCTTCATCAAGGACCCAACCGGGCGGGACGCGGACAACATCGCCTACGGCTCGACGCTCTCCAACGACCGCCATCCCCGGCGCAAATTCGACTATCTGATCGCCAATCCTCCCTACGGCAAGGACTGGAAGCGCGACCAGGAAGCCGTGGAAGCCGAGCACGCGCGGGGCGATGCCGGGCGTTTCGGCGCGGGGCTGCCGCGCATATCGGACGGCCAGATGCTGTTCCTTCAGCACATGCTGTCCCACATGAAGCCGAAGGCGGAGGAGGGCTCGCGCGTCGCCATCATCATGAACGGCTCGCCGCTTTTCACCGGCGACGCCGGCAGCGGGGAGAGCGAGATCCGGCGCTGGATACTGGAGAACGACTGGCTCGAAGCGCTGGTCGCGCTGCCCGAACAGATGTTCTACAACACGGGTATTTCCACGTACATCTGGGTGCTCACCAACCGCAAGGCGAAGGAGCGGCGCGGCAAGGTGCTGATGGTGGACGCGACCTCGTTCTGGACGCCGATGAGGAAGAGCCTCGGCGACAAGCGGCGCGAGATACCCACGGAGAAGGCCGCGGAGATCGTGCGGATGCTCGACGAATACCGCGAGGGCGAATTCTGCAAGCTCTTCCCGACCACGCACTTCGGCTACCGCAAGATCACCGTCGAGCGGCCATTGAAGCTCAACTTCCAGGCCAGCCCGGAACGGATCGCGCGACTGGAGGAAGAGTCGGCGTTCAGGAACCTGGCGATCAGCAAGAAGAAGGGCGCGAAGGAGAAGGCGGCGGAGGAAGCCGCGGGGCGGGAGGAGCAGGCCGCGATCCGCAAGCTGCTGGCGACGCTGCCCCAAAAGCCGTACAAGAAGCGCGATGAATTCATTGCCGCCCTGAAAGCCGCCGCCAAAAAGGCGGACCTGAACCTCGCCGCCCCGATCCAGAAGGCGGTTCTGTCCGCGCTGTCCGAGCGGGACGAAAGCGCCGCCGTATGCCTGGACAGCGAAGGCCATCCTGAGCCCGATGCCGAATTGCGCGATTACGAGAACGTGCCGCTCGGCGAAAGCATCGAGGCGTACTTCGAGCGGGAGGTGAAGCCTCACGTTCCCGACGCCTGGATCAACACCGCCGTGCGCGATCACAAGGACGGGCAGGTCGGCAAGATTGGCTACGAGATCAACTTCAACCGCTACTTCTACAAGTACGTCCCGCCGCGGCCGCTGGAGGAGATCGAGACCGACATCAAGGC
>DAIDBG010000252.1 GCA_027310225.1 bacterium
GAAAGTATTTCGGCACGGACGGCGTGCGCGGCAGCGTCGGGCGGGAGCCGATCACGCCGGATTTCGTGATGCGGCTGGGTTACGCCGCCGGCAAGGTACTGGCGGCCGCCCGCAGCAGGAGGACGGAGCGCCCGGCGGTGCGGCGGCACAAGGCCGATCTCGGCATCGCGCTCGACGGTGACGGCGACCGCCTGGTGATGCTCGATGACGCCGGGCGGATCTACGACGGCGACCAGTTGCTCTACGTCATCGCCCGCCACCGCAGGCAGGCGGGAGGGCTCGCGGGCGGCGTGGTCGGCACGCAGATGAGCAACCTCGCTCTCGAGCGCGTGCTCGAGCGCCTGAAGATCCCGTTCGCCAGGGCGAAGGTCGGCGACCGCTACGTGATCGAGACGCTGCTCCGGCGCCGCTGGCAGCTGGGAGGCGAGAATTCCGGCCACATCGTCTGCCTCGACAAGCACACCACGGGCGACGGCATCATCTCCGCGCTGCAGGTGCTGCACGCCCTGATCGAGGGGAAGACGACCCTCGCCAGGGCGGCGGGGTCGCTCGCGCTCTATCCCCAGGTGCTGATCAACGTGAAAACCGGCGATTCCTCCGGCGTGCTGGCGCGCCGCGAGGTCAGGCGCGCCGTTGCCGCGGCGCAGGCCGATCTCGACGGCGGCGGGCGCATCCTGCTGCGCCCCTCCGGCACCGAGCCCGTCGTGCGCGTGATGGTGGAAGGCCGCGACGACGACCAGGTCCGGCGCTGGGCCGGGCGCATCGCCGCGGCGGTGCGCAGGTCCGCGTAACGGACGCCGTTTGAGGCCGGCAGCGGGCTACAACCGCTCCAGCGCCAGGGCGATGCCCTGTCCGCCGCCGATGCACAGCGTCACGACGCCGTGCAGGATGCCGTCGCGTTGCATCGAGTGCAGGATGCGGGTGGTGAGCACCGCGCCGGTTGCTCCGATCGGATGGCCGTGGGCGATCGCGCCGCCTTCGACGTTCACGATGTCCTCGGCAAGCCCCAGCTCCCGGGTGCATGCGACCGCGATGGCCGCGAACGCCTCGTTGATTTCGACGCGGTCCACGTTGCCTGTCTTCCAGCCGGCGCGCTCGAGCGCCTGGCGCACCGCGGGCACCGGGCCGAGCCCGAAGAAACCGGGCTCGACGGCCGCGATGCCGTAGGAGACGAGACGCGCCGCGGGACTGAGGCCGTTCTTCTCTGCCCACCCCCGTTCCGCGACGATCATCGCCGCCGCGCCGGTGTTGAGGCCGGGCGCGTTGCCGGCCGTGATCGTGCCGTCCTTGCGGAACGCGGCCTTCAGCTTGCACAGCGTTTCGGCCGTCGTGTCCGGGCGGTTGTGCTCGTCCTTCGCGAAAGGCTCGGGGCCTTTCCGGCCCTTGACCGGGACCGCGGCGATTTCCGCATCGAACTTGCCGGAGGCCTGCGCTGCCGCGAAGCGCTGCTGCGACCGCAGTGCCCAGGCGTCCTGTTTTTCGCGGGTGATGCCGTATTTTGCGACCAGGTCCTCGGTGTGCCAGCCCGAGTGCTCGCCGCTGAAGGCGTCATTAAGGCCGTCGCGCAGCATGCTGTCGTAGAGCTGCGCGTCGCCCATGCGGTAGCCCCAGCGGCCGCCGGCCATGAGATAGGGCGCCAGATCCATGTTCTCCATGCCGCCGGCAACCGCGCAGCGCACGTTGCCGGCCAGGATTTCGAGCGCTGCCGAGACGATGGCCTGCGCGCCCGAGCCGCATACGCGGTTCACGGTAAGCGCGGGCGCCGCAACCGGGATGCCGGCGCCGATCGCCGCCTGGCGCGCCGGATTCATTTTGGAACCGGCCTGGACCACCTGGCCCATCACGACCGTCTCCACTTTCTCCGCTGCCAGCCCTGCGCGCCTGAGGCTCTCCCGTATCGCGATGGCGCCGAGCTCGACGGCGGGGGTGTTCTTGAGCGCGCCGCCGTAGGTGCCGATGGCGGTGCGGACGGGATTGCACAAAACAACTTCAGAAGAGGTCATTCGACTGCCCTTTCCATATGTTCAGTGGTTGCTCTCGAATTGCCGGCAGGCCGTCCCGGCCTGATATCATGCCGTATTCTAAGGAAGCGTTCGCGATACTGGCCAGATTCCGGGTCCGCCGTCTTGATCTAGATCATACGTCGGCTCTGCTGCGCCGTTCAGGGCAGCGGCTGCGTCCGGTATTCGGGATGCGTCATATTTGTCATGAAGCTGTAACACCCCCTGTTTATCATCGCTGCGTCTGACCCGGAACAGCATTCAGGAGACAGGAGAAAAGCGATGGAAAACATGAAACGCTTCAAAAAGTTAAGCATTGCGGTGGCCACCGTTACCGCCCTCGGATTTGCGGCGGCCGTGAAAGCGCAGATGGTGAAGATTGACGGCTCGAGCACGGTCTATCCGATTTCGGAAGCGGTAGCGGAAGAATTCCAGAAGGCGAAGAAGGGAAAGATCAAGGTCACGGTCGGCATATCGGGCACCGGCGGCGGCTTCAAGAAGTTCTGCCGCGGCGAAACCGACATCTCCGACGCCTCGCGCCCGATCCTCGAGATGGAAATGAAAGCGTGCGCGGAAGCCGGCATCAAGTACATCGAGCTGCCGGTGGCTTACGATGCGCTGACCGTCGTCATCAACCCGAAGAACACCTGGATCAGGGAGTTCAAGGTCGAGGAGCTGAAAAAGATGTGGGAGCCGGCCGCGCAAGGCAAAATCACCAGATGGAGCCAGGTGAATCCGTCGTGGCCCGATGCACCGTTGAAGCTCTTCGGCGCCGGCTCGGATTCGGGCACGTTCGACTACTTTACGGATGCGATCAACGGCAAGGAGAAAGCGAGCCGCGGCGACTATACGGCGAGCGAGGACGACAACGTGCTGGTGCAAGGCGTGTCGCGCGACGTGAATGCGATCGGTTACTTTGGCCTGGCCTACTACGTCGAGAACAAGGACAAGCTGAAGGCGGTCCCCATCGTCAACAAGGGCTCGACCAAGGCGGTGTCTCCCGGAATCGAGACCGTGATGGATGGCACCTACCAGCCGTTGGCGCGCCCGATCTTCATCTACGTCAGCGAAAAGGCGATGGCGCGGCCCGAAGTGAAAGAGTTCGTTGAATTTTATCTGAGGCAGGGCGCGAAACTGTCCAAGGAAGTCGGCTACGTACCGCTGGGCAAGCAGCACTACGAGCTGGCGCTGAAGAACTTCAAGGCCGGGAAGCTGGGCACCGGGTTCGGCGGCAAGGCCGAGGTCGGGGTGAAGCTGGATGACCTGCTCCGGCGCGAAGCCAAGCTCTGATTTTCAGCAGCTTATTGGGGAGATGGGAGGGGTGACTCACCCCTCTTATTTTTTAGCCGGTGGTTGCGCGCGGCCCAACCTGAGATAATCCGGCCAAACAATTCCAATGACCTCGATTTCCCACGCTCCAGGGATAGACGAAGTGCCGGAAAATTTCGTCAGCGACAGGCTTGCGCGGCGCAGGCTGCGCCATGTCCAGGAACGCATCATCGAGTTCATCCTGTTCCTTGCCGCCTGCATTTCGGTGGCGACCACCGTCGGGATCGTCCTGATCCTGCTCAGGGAATCCTACGTTTTCTTCCAGCAGGTCCCGTTGTGGGATTTCCTGACCGACACGCAATGGACGCCGCTTTTCTCGGAAGCGCGCTACGGCATTCTTCCGCTATTGTCCGGAACGCTGGTGAGCTCGGCGGTCGCGCTGCTGGTCGCGATCCCGCTCGGGACCATCATCGCGATCTACCTTTCCGAATTCGCGCCGTTCGCGCTGCGCGAGGTCGCCAAGCCGTTCCTCGAATTGCTCGGCGGCGTACCGACCATCGTTTACGGCTATTTCGCGCTGTTGTTCGTCACGCCGCTGCTGCAGAAGATCTTTCCGGAGCTGCCGGGTTTCAATCTGCTTTCGGCCGGCCTGGTGATGGGCGTCATGATCATTCCCTACGTGAGCTCGGTCTCGGAGGACGCGATGCGGGCGGTGCCGATGGCGTTGCGCGAGGGTTCGTATGCGATGGGCGCGACACGCTTCCAGACCGCGCTCCGGGTGGTGACGCCGGCGGCGTTTTCGGGCATCGCCGCGGCCTACATTCTGGGAATCTCGCGCGCCGTCGGGGAAACCATGATCCTCGCGGTGGCGGCCGGCATGCAGCCCAACCTGACGTGGAACCCGATGGAGCCGGCGGCGACCATCACCGCCTACATCGTCCAGGTGGCGCTGGGTGACCTGCCGTACGGCAGCATCGGCTACCAGACGATTTTCGCCGCCGGGCTCACGCTTGCATTGATGACGCTATTTTTCAACGTGCTGGGACACGCGCTGCGCAAGCGCTTCCGCCAGGCCTACTGATCGTGAGCGACGCCACCGCAGTCAAGGTCCGGGAAATCCGCGCGCTGATCGCCCGGCACAAGCGCTGGGATATCGTATTCGGCACCATCGGCGTGCTGTCGTTGATGATCGGGGTGCTGACTTTCACGGTGCTGTTCCTCGACATGCTGATCGACGGCGCGCCGCGCCTGACCTGGGATTTCCTTACCAGCTTCCCCTCGCGCAAGCCTGGCCAGGCCGGGATTCTGTCGGCATGGGTCGGTTCCACGATGGTGATGATCGTCACGATCTGCGCGGCGGTGCCGCTGGGCGTCGGCGCCGGCGTGTACCTCGAGGAGTACGCGCCCAAGAACTGGATGACGGACCTCATCGAGATCAACGTCACCAATCTGGCGGGCGTGCCGTCCATCGTTTACGGCCTGCTGGCGCTCGGCCTGTTTGTTTACCAGTTCGGACTGGGCCAGAGCGTTCTGACGGCGGGATTGACGCTGGCGCTGCTGATATTGCCGGTCATCATCGTGGCGACGAGGGAGGCGATACGCTCGATTCCAGCCGCGATCCGCGAGGGCTCCTACGCACTCGGTGCGACCAAGTGGCAGACCGCGGCGTACCATATCATTCCGTATTCGCTGCCGGGGATACTGACCGGCGTGATCATCGGGCTGGCGCGGGCGATCGGGGAAACGGCCCCGATCATCACCGTGGGTGCGCTGACTTTCATCGCGTTCCTGCCGCCGGCGCCGCTCCAGGCCGAACCCCCGTTCATCTCCTTCGAATGGCTCCTGTCGGGATTCACGGTGATGCCGATCCAGATGTTCAACTGGACCTCGCGGCCCGAGGCGGCGTTTCAATCGAACGCCGCGGCAGCCGGCGTGGTATTGCTCGTCATGACGCTGTCAATGAACGCGCTTGCGATCTACATCCGCTACCGGCTGAGAAAGAACATCAAATGGTAGGCACGACTGCTCCGGAAGTTTCCGCTGCGGCTGCGGCAGGCCCCGCTCCGGTCAAGAAGTCGGAATCCCGGAACCTCAACTTCTTCTACGGCCAATTCCAGGCCCTGAAGGACATCAGCATGCCGATCTACGAGAAGAAGGTGACGGCACTGATCGGGCCGTCGGGCTGCGGCAAATCAACTTTTATGCGCTGCTTCAACCGCATGCACGACCTCTATCCGGGAAACCGTTACGAGGGCCAGATCATGCTCTACCCGGACAACACCGACCTGCTCAATCGCGACGTCGACCCCATCGAGGTGCGGATGCGGATCAGCATGGTGTTCCAGAAGCCCAACCCGTTCCCGAAGTCAATCTACGAGAACGTGGCGTACGGATTGCGGGTGAGAGGGCACACCAGGCGCGCGCTCGTTGACGACAAGGTGGAGGAAGCCCTGCGCAGCGCCGCGCTGTGGGACGAAGTGAAGGGCCGGCTCGGCGACCTCGCGTTCAACCTGTCCGGCGGGCAGCAGCAGCGGTTGTGCATCGCGCGCGCGCTCGCGACCGATCCGGAGATCCTGCTGTTCGACGAGCCGACCTCCGCGCTCGACCCCATCGCCACCGCCAGCATCGAGCAGTTGATCGCCGATCTCAAGGAAAAGGTAACGATACTGATCGTCACCCACAACATGCAGCAGGCGGCGCGCGTGTCGGACTATACGGCCTATATGTACCTCGGCGAGCTGATCGAGTTCGACGTGACGGACACGATCTTCATCAAGCCGAAGAACAAGCAGACCGAGGACTACATCACCGGTCGGTTCGGCTGAGCGACCGGTAATGTAATTAAGAAAAACGCCGGGCGTTCGCCCGGCGTTTTTCTTATTCGGGGCGCTGCATTGCAGCAGCCATCTCCGGTTCATTGACCCGGCCGGGCGCTACCCTGTAAAATTCAACGCTTTAGAGCAGGGTATGCGGACGAAGCTGGTAGCGGGCAACTGGAAGATGAACGGCGGCTTGGCTTCCAACCAGGCGCTGCTCGCGGCCATGATCCCGGCGCTCGCCGGCCTGACCGCGGCGAAATTCGCGGTTTGCGCCCCTTACCCGTATCTCGCGCAGGTCCGGCAGGTGCTGCGCGGCTCGAACATCGCGTGCGGCGCGCAGGATCTGTGCCAGTTCGAGAGCGGCGCGTACACCGGCGGCGTGTCGGCCGCGATGCTCCTCGAGTTCGACTGTCGCTACGTGATCGTGGGGCACTCCGAGCGGCGCAGCGTGTTCGGGGAAAGCGACGAGCTGGTGGCGCTCAAGTTCGCCGCGGCCGTCAAGCACCGCCTGACCCCGATCCTGTGCGTGGGCGAGACGCTCGCCGAACGCGAGTCCGGCGTCACCGAGACGGTGGTAGCGCGCCAGCTCGACGCGGTGATCGGATGCTGCGGTTCCACCGCGCTGGCGCAGGGCGTGATCGCTTACGAGCCGGTATGGGCGATCGGCACCGGAAAGACCGCGACGCCGCAGGAAGCGCAGGCGGTGCACGCCACCATCCGCGCCCGCATCCGGGCCGCCGCGGACCGGCGCCTCGCCGACGGGCAGACGATCCTCTACGGCGGCAGCGTCAAGGCCGCAAACGCAGGGCAGTTGTTTGCCATGCCGGACGTGGATGGCGGGCTGATCGGGGGCGCCTCGCTCGTGGCTGACGAGTTCATCGCGATCTGCCGCGCGGCGCAGGTCGCAAGAGAAACGGTGAAGGCATAGATGGAAACTGTGGTTCTGGTGATACACGTACTGCTGGCGCTGGGTATCGTGGGCCTGGTGCTCCTGCAGCACGGCAAGGGCGCCGACGTCGGTGCGGCCTTTGGCGGCGGGGCTTCCGGCAGCCTGTTCGGCTCCACCGGCTCGGCCAATTTTCTGAGCCGCACGACGGCGGTCCTGGCGGTGATGTTTTTCCTGACCAGCCTGGGGC
>DAIDBG010000261.1 GCA_027310225.1 bacterium
GACGGGGGCGCTCGTCATCACCGGCGTGCCGACCAAGATCGGCGCCATCCTGATCCAAGCCGCCGGGATCAATCTCACTGCCATGGCGCTCGCCGCCTTTTTCTTCGGTGCGCTGCTCGGAACAGGACTGCCGCCGGCGCCCACCTACATCATCACCGCCCTCGTGATCGCGCCGCCGATGATCAAGGTCGGCGTGGACCCGTGGGTCGTCAACTTCTTCGCCTTCTTCCTCGCGGTCTGGGGCGAACTCACGCCACCTACTTCCGTGGCTGCAGCGGTCACCTCCAAGATCGCAGAGGCACCCTTCCTGCAAACACTGTTCCGGGCGATAACGATCTGCGTCTCGCTGTTCGTCCTGATGGCCGGCGTCTTCACCCGGCCGGAGCTTGTCGTGGAGCCCGGCATCGCGCAGATCGGCGCCATGCTGTTGCTCATAGCCGCCACCGTCGGCTTCAGCTTTGCGATCCAGGCGCGGTTCTCCGATCGGCGCGAAATTGACGTGCCGCTGCGCCTCGTGCTCGCCGCCATCGCGCTCGTTGTGCTGCTCCATCCGGACCGGCAGGTAGCGGTGGTCGCCTCCGTCCTGGTCGGACTGTTCGTTGCCTACTGGATCCTGCGACGCCGCCACGCGCCAGCTGGTGCGCGGGCCGGCGCCGGCTGACCGCCCGTCCGGAAGCTGCCGGAAGAACATCAAAACCTTCGACGCAATAGTTTGCGTCTTTTTCCATGAGCGCTTGTTCAATCCGGCTCGCCACCAGAGCCGACGCCGAGGCCATCAACGGCATCCAGAACCATTACGTCGTGCACTCCACGGCGACCTTCCTCACCGAGCCGCTGACGCTGGAGCAGCGCCTCGCCTGGCTCGAGGGCCGCTCGCCGGCCCATCCGGTGATCATCGCGCAGGCCGCCGGCGCGGTCGTCGGCTGGGGGTCGCTGGAAATCTTCCGCCCCCGCCCCGCCTACCGGCACACGACCGAGTTCTCGCTCTACGTCCATCACGAATGGCACCGTCGCGGCATCGGCCGCGCGCTCCTCGCCGAGCTGGTCGAGCGCGCCCGCGCAATCGGGCACCACACGCTCGTCGGCGGATGCTGCAGCGAGTCCACGGCCGTCATCGCGCTGCTCGAGTCCTCGGGCTTCTCCCGCGTGGCCCACTTCCGGGAAGTCGGCCGCAAGTTCGACCGGTGGCTCGACGTCGTATTCCTGCAGCGTATCCTGTGAAGGACAACACGGCCGGGCCCCGCCTTGCGAAAGGCGTGAATCGTGACCCCCACCTCATTCCTCCCCCTTGAGAAGGGGGAGGGTAAGGGAGAGGGTCGTGATTCGACTCCCACCACCCCGGCGCTGCGCGCCACCCCTCCTCACAAAGGAGGGGAACTGGTGTGAGGGGCGACTCGATTTGTTCTTATGTCCATCTGCATTCATCTGTGGTTCCATTATTGTTCTTCTTGGCGGGCTTGGCGATCTTGGCGGTTCAATTGTCGTTCTTCTTCTTGGCGGGCTTGGCGATCTTGGCGGTTCGATTGTCGTTCTTGGTCTTCTTTGCGCCTTGGCGTCTTGGCGGTTCAATTTGAGGGGTGAATTCAGAGTCTGAGCAAGCGCGCGGCATTTTCCTCCAGGATCAGCTTCCGCTCGCGCGCGGTGAGCCCCGGCACCTGTTCCACGAATTCCACCGGCTGCTCGCAGCCCATGTCCTGGTTGTAGTCGCTGCCGAGCACGACGCGGTCGGCCCCCACCAGCTCGACCAGGAATTTCATGATCAGCGGATGGTGGCTCACGGAATCGTAGTAGAACCGCCGCAGGTAGGCGCTCGCCGGCTGCTTCATGTGCGCAAGCTCCCTGCGCACCGCGACGCCGCGGTCGAAGCGTCCGATCAGCCACGGAAAGGTCCCGCCCGCCTGCGGCAGCATGACCACCAGTCCGGGGAACGCGTCCAGCACGCCGCCAAAGACCAGTGAGGCCGCCGCGAGCCCGTTTTCATTCGGATTACCGCACAGGTTGCGCAGGAAATGCCTTGCGATGCGCTCGCCACCGCAGGGATAGAGCGGGTGCAGGAAGATCGGCAGCCCAAGCGCTTCGCAACGCTCATACACCGGCCAGAACGCCTTGTCGTCGAGATTGGTGCCGTTGATGTGCGTAGCCAGGTACACGACGCGCAGTCCCGGCAGCTTCGCGGCGCGCTCGAGTTCCCGCACCGCCAGCTCCGGCGCCTGCATCGGCAGCTGGATGGTGCCGACGAACCGGCCGGGATGCTTGCCGCACACCGCGGACGAGGCTTCGTTCCAGGTCTGCGCCAGCTCGACGCCGAACGCCGGCGGCGCCCAATAGACCATCGGGTTGGTGAGCGAGAGGACGTAAGTGCCGATTCCGCGCTGGTCCATCTCCTCGAGGATGAGATCGGGCTCCACCATGGACGGCGGCATCCGCGAGACCGGCTGCACCCCCGGCAGCGAGAATACCGGGACGCCGTCTTTATTGCGCTCCATCCGCCCGCCGTTGGCGGCGGCCTTCCTGTCGAGCAGCGAGATGAGTTCCCGGGGATACCAGTGCGCGTGCGTGTCTATCGGCTGCATAGGGGTGGCTCGTCGCTCGTTTCTCGTTCCCGGTGACTCGTGGATCGCGCGTTCACGCGCCGCGGAAGCTCCGATGTGCAATGCGTGCTGGCGGGCGGCGATCCGGCAGCCGTCCGACGACGCAACCCCTGCCGCCGCTCACGCGGCCCGCACGGCTGCGGCGGCGCCGTTTCCGGCGATGCGGCCGAATACGAGGCCGGAGACGAGGCCGGTGCCCGCTGGGTAGTTGAAATAGAAGATCCCCCCCACCATCTCGCCGGCGGCGTACAGGCCGGGAATAGGGGCATAGCCGAGATCGAGCACCTGCCCGGTTTCGTGGTTGATGCGCAGCCCGCCGAAGGTGAACGTGATGCCGCAGGTGACGCCGTAGGCCTCGAACGGCGGCGTATCGAGGGGATTCGCCCAGTTCGATTTCGGCGGCTCGATGCCCACCGTGCAGCGCCCGTCGCGGACGGCGACGTTGAACGGCACGTCGGTGCGCACGGCGGCGTTGTACTCCCGCGCCGTCTTCAGGAACGCCCGGGCATCGACCCCCTCCAGCTTCCCGGCCAACTCCTCCAGCGTGTTGCCGGTGAAGCGCGTCACGTTGCGGCCGCTGTACTCCTTCTTGAGCAGCGGCTTCACCTTCGCGTCGAATACCTGGTAGGCGAACTGGCCGGTCTGCTTGAGCACCTCCGCGCCGTACTTGGCGTAGGTGTAGTTGTAGAAGTCCGCGCCTTCGTCCACGAAGCGCCTGCCCTCCGCGTTGATCATGATGGACAGCGGGTAGCTGTGCCGGTAGGGGTCGTGCGAGCGCTCGACCACGCCGAACTCCGGCGCGTGGCGCTCCCACGACACCGCGTGACGCCCCGACCAGTTGCCGTAGGGGCAGGCGCCGATCTCGAGCGCCATCCGCAGGCCGTCGCCCACGTTGTGGCGGGTGCCGCGCACCTTGGCGAGCTCCCATCCCGGGCCGAGGTAGCGCGTGCGCCATTCCGGGTTCGCCTCGAAGCCGCCGCAGGCGAGCACCATGGCGCGCGCGCGGAACTCGACCGGCTTGCCCTTCTGCTTGGCGCGCACGCCGAGCACGCGCTCCCCGTCGTAGATCAGCGAGATCGCGCGCGTCTCGTAGAAGATCTCGATGCCCTTCTTCACGGCCGTGCGCGTCAAGTCCTCCACCAGCCCCGCCCCGCCGCCGTTCACCGTGAGCGGGAACCGCCCGAAGAACTTGCGCTTGCCGTTGACGATGGCCGACTGGGCGCCGTAGTTCGGCACGAACGTCGCGCCCTGGGAGCGCAGCCACACCATGCCGTCCAGGCTCTTCGTGATCAGCGCCTCGCTCAGGCCGGGATCGGTGCGATAGGCGGTGACCCGGTAGAGGTCGTCGTAGAATTCCTCGACCGTGTTGCTGTCCCAGTCGGTGTTCTTCGCCTCCTCGTCCGGGATATCCGTGATCTTTCTCAGGTCCTCGACCGAGCTGTAGGCAAAGCGCATGACGCCGCCGGCGAAGCGGCTGTTGCCGCCGGACTCCTCCACCGTCGCCGATTCGAGCATCGCCACGGTCACGCCGACATCCCGCGCCGACAGCGCCGCGCACAGCGCCGCGTTGCCCTTGCCCACCACCACCACGTCGAACTGCTGCACGTCCCTTATCCCCTGTCAATTTGAAGCCGCAGATACACTCAGATACACACAGATCCTTCAATGAACGGCTGACCAAGCGAATTCCCCTCCTTACCAAGGATGGGTGGATGCGAAGCAGACGGGGTGGTTCGGAATCTCAACACGCTCCCACCACCCCGTCACCTTTGGTGACACCCCGCCCGGCCACCGGCACAGAGACCGGTGGCGCTCGGCGGCTCGATCTGTCGTTCATCCGCGGCTGATCCTTCGCGCGCCGCCGGCGGCCGGATCGAGCAGGCGCGTGAATTCCCGCATCGGGCCCGCCTCCTCGAACGACTCGATCGCGCGCCCTGCCGCCTGCGCCGCCTGCGGCGTCAGCACGCGCGCGGCGCAATTCTCGAACTTCGCCTTCAGGTGCTCGGGCGCGATCGGGTTGTCCGAAGCCCTCCCGAGCGGCCGATCCACCTTCTCCGAGTACGTCCTCCCGTCCGTCAGCGTCACCTTCACTTCCGCGTCGAAGGGGTCGTCTTCGTCGAACGGCTTGCCCGCGTACGGCACCGCGTGCACGCGCGGAAGCAGCGCGCGCACCGCCGGGTCGCGCCAGGCGTCGCCCTCGAAATGCTCGAGCAC
>DAIDBG010000263.1 GCA_027310225.1 bacterium
GCCCCAGGCTGCTGCTCGCCGACGAGCCGACCGGTAATCTCGATCCCGCGACCGGCGCGCAGGTGATAGACCTCCTGTTCGAGCTGAACCGCGAGCAGGGTGCGACCCTGCTGCTGGTGACGCACGACGAGGCGCTCACGAGCCGCTGCGACCGCGTGCTGCGTCTTGCAGCCGGCAGGCTGCAGAACGACCAACTCTAACCGCGGAGGACGCGGTGAGAGGTTTGTATTGATATGAATTTCGCGCGCGAAATTCATCTGGCGTGGCGGCTGCTTCTGCGCGACTACCGCGCGGGGGAGCTCACGCTGATCGCCGCCGCGATCGTCGTTGCCGTGGCGAGCGTCACGACGGTGGGCTTCTTCACCGACCGCGTCCAGCGCATGCTCGAGCGGCAGGCCAGCCGGCTGCTCGGCGCCGATCTCGTCATCTCCGACACCCGTCCGATCGCGCCGGCATTGAAGGAAGAGGCGCAGCGCCGGCGGCTGTCGGCCATCGAGATCCTGCGCTTTCCGAGCATGGTGGTGTACCGCGAGCGCAACCAGCTGGCCGAGGTCAAGGTAGTGGTGCCGGGATATCCGCTGCGGGGCGAGCTGCGCATCGCCGAATGGCTGTTCGGCCCAGACCGCCGCGCCAGCGCGGTCCCCGAGCCGGGAACGGCATGGGTGGACGAGCGGCTGTTTACCAGCCTCGAACTCGCGCCCGGTGCCGGCGTGGGGCTGGGCAACCGCGAGTTGCGCGTCGCGGGGATCGTCACGCAGGAGCCCGAAGTGGCGGTGGGATTCATGAGCGGCGTGCCGCGCCTGATGTTGAATGCCGCGGACCTGGCCGCCAGCGGGCTGGTCCAGCCGGGAAGCCGCATCAGCTATCGCCTGCAGATCGCGGGCGAAGCCGCAGCGGTCGAGGCTTACCGCGCATGGGCGCAGGAGCGGCTGCAGCCCGGGCAGCGGATCGAAGGCATACGGGACGCACGGCCGGAAATCCGCTCGGCGCTCGAGCGCGCGCAGCGGTTCCTCAATCTCGCCGCGCTCACGAGCGTGCTGCTGGCGGCGGTGGCGATCGCACTCGCGGCCCGGCGCTACCTCCAGCGCCACCTCGACGGCTGCGCGGTGATGCGCTGTCTCGGCGCGAGCCAGGCGGCGATCGCGCGGCTGCACGTCATGCACTTTGCCGCGCTGGGCGCGCTCGCTTCCGCGGCCGGCATGGCGATCGGCGTCCTCGCGCAAACGGCGCTCGCGGCCTGGCTCGAGCAGGTCGTGCCGGTAAAGCTGCCGCTGCCGGGCGCGGCCCCGGCCCTGCACGGCGTGACGGTGGGGCTGCTGTTGCTGCTGGGTTTCGCGCTGCCGCCGCTCGTGAGTCTCAGCCAGGTGCCGACGCTGCGCGTGCTGCGGCGCGAGTTCGGCGTGCCGCAAGGCGGGAGCCTCCTCGGTTACGCGCTCGGCGCCGTGGTCATCGGCACGATGGTCCTGTGGAGCGCCCGGGATCTGCGCTTCGGCGTCACGGTGCTCGGCTGGTTCGTCGCGGCGACGCTCGGCGCGTGCGCGCTGACGTGGGTGGTGCTGCGGGGACTCACGGCCATGCGCGGGCGGGGCGTGTCCTGGCGTTTTGCCATGGCGGGACTGCTGCGCCGGACGCTCGGCACGGTCCTGCAGGTGACCGCCGTGGGACTCGGCATCATGGCGCTGCTCACGCTCACCCTGATACGCACCGACCTGCTGCGCACCTGGCGGCAAAGCCTGCCGCCCGGCGCCCCCAACCGCTTCGTCATCAACATCCAGCCCGGCCAGGTGGAAGCCGTCCGGCGCTTTTTCGAGGCGCGCGGACTGGCGTCCCCGCAGCTCCTGCCCATGGTGCGCGGGCGGCTCATCAGGATCAACGAACGCAGCGTGTCGGGCGAGGATTACCGGGACGAACGCGTCCGGCATCTTGTTGAGCGCGAGTTCAACCTGTCGTGGAGCGGGCGCATGCAGGCCGATAACCGGATCGTCGCGGGGCGCTGGTGGGAGGAGGCCGCCGCGCCGGCCGATCAATTCTCGGTGGAGCGCGGGCTGGCCGAGAACCTCGGCATCCGCCTGGGCGACCGACTCACCTTCGACGTGGCCGGGAGTGCGGTCGCCGCGACGGTGACCAGCCTGCGCAGCGTGGACTGGGACAGCTTCAACGTGAACTTCTTCGTGGTGGCGCCGCCGGGCCTGCTCGAGGGCCGGCCCGCCACCTACGTCACCAGCTTCAACCTGCCGCCGGGGCGGGTCGAGTTCCTTAATGCGCTGGTGAAGTCGTTCCCCAACGTCGTGCTGATTGACGTCGCACAGGCGCTGGCGCAGGCGCAGGGCTTGATGGAGCAGATCGCGCGTGCGGTGCAGCTCGTGTTCCTGTTCACCCTCGTCGCCGGCCTGGTGGTGCTGTACGCTGCGATCGCCAGCACCCAGGACGAGCGGCTCTACCAGGCCACCATCATGCGCACTCTGGGCGCGAGCCGGGCCCAGATCAACCGCGCCCACCTCGCGGAGTTCACCGTCATCGGGGCGATGGCGGGGTTCGTTGCCGCGAGCGGGGCGAGCGGGCTCGGCTACTTCGTCGCGAAGCGTTTCCTGCAGCTCGACTATGCGCCGGACCCGGCGGTGTGGCTGATCGGGATCGCCGGCGGCGCGCTGGGCGTCGCCGCCGCCGGCTATCTCGGCACGCGCCAGGTGCTCAACGTGGCGCCGCTCAAGGTGCTGCGCGCCCTCGGCTGAAAACCGGGAAATGGAGAAGGGAGAATGGTCAATGGGAGAACCATGCCCGTTCCCGCCGGGCGCAGCAGTCGAAATTTCCATGTCCTATTCCCTATTTCCCGTTTCCCCTTCATACTCCACCGCCGATGGCCGACATCTTGCCCGCGGTCCTGGCGCTCGCCGTCCTCATCGCTCTGGTCGTGCTGATCGTGAGGCTGGCGGGGCAGGCCGCCGCGGTCAGGGCGCTGTCCCAGGAACTCGCGCGCGGGCTGGAGGAGAAACACCGCGCCATGCTCACCGACCTGCACGGCGGCCTCGCGCAGCAGTCCGACCGGCTCGCCTCCCGCCTCTCCGAAGAGCTCAATCAGACGCGCGATACGCTGCACCGGCTGCAGCTCTCGCTCGCCGCCAGTCTCGGCGACGCCGCCGACAGGCTGAACGCCAGGATTGACCAGCGGCTGGAGCAGATCGCCGGCAAGGTCAACGAACGGCTCGACGAAGGCTTCCGCAAGACCAATGAGACCTTCGTCAGCGTGATGCAGCGCCTCGCCACCATTGACGAGGCGCAGAAGAAAATCGAGACGCTGACCGGCAGCGTGGTGAGCCTGCAGGAGCTGCTCGGCGACAAGCGCTCGCGCGGCGCGTTCGGCGAGGTGCAGCTGGAAGCGCTGGTCAGGAACGTCCTGCCGCCCGCCGCCTTCGAGATGCAGTACACGCTCCCGAACGGCACGCGGGCGGACTGCGTGCTGAAGCTTCCCGATCCTACCGGGCTGGTGTGCGTGGACTCCAAGTTCCCGCTCGAGAACTACCACAGGATGCTCGCGCCCGACGCGAACGACGCGGACCGCGCGCTGGCGCAGCGCCAGTTCCGTGCCGACGTGAAGAAGCACGTGGACGACATCGCGGAAAAGTACATCCTGCCGAACGAGACCTCGGACGGCGCGGTGATGTTCGTGCCTGCGGAGGCAGTGTTCGCGGAGATCCACGCCTACCACGCGGAGGTGGTGGATTACGCCAACTCGAAGCGCGTGTGGATCGTCTCGCCGACGACGCTGATGGCGGTGCTCAACACCGCACGCGCGGTGCTGAAGGACGTCGAGACGCGCAAGCAGATCCACGTCATCCGCGAGGCCCTGGCGCGCCTCGCGGTCGAATTCGGCCGTTTCGACGAGCGCATGAAGGACCTCGCCCGCCACATCAAGCAGGCGAGCGACGACGTGGACCGGATCCAGATCACCGGGGGCAAGATCACGCAGCAGTTCCAGCGCATCGAGTCCGCCGAGCTCGACCAGCCGGACCCGACGGGGGCGAAGCAGCTGAAGGTGGTCGAGCTGAGGGAAGACAACAAGGGGAAGAAGTGAGAAGACTGGCGGTCCTGGCGTGCGCCGCGCTCGTTTTCGGGAGCGGTTGCGCCAGCGTCGAATCGGTGAAGGAAGCCCGAGGGCAGGGCATCAAGCGCACCTTCCGCTATCCTTACGACCCCGTGTTCCAGGCGGTTCTCAGCGCGGCGGCGAGGCGCCGGCTGGAGCTGGTGGAGCAGGACGCCGCCGCCGGCCGCGTCGTGCTCTCGGGCGGGGCGAGCTGGACCAGCCTGGGCGAGCGCATCGCCGTTTTCGTCACCCGCACGGGCGGGCGCTCGACCCGCGTCGAGGTGGTGTCCAGGCCGGTGGGCGGCGTGGTCACCTTTCCGCCGGATTGGCCGGCCCTGCTGTTCGGCGACATCGAGGCGGAGCTCGCCGAGGCGCGGAAGCCCAGGTAAGAACGAGATGGAACCGCAGCTCTGTGGCTGATCATGCGGTGGCTCAAGCGCTGGCGCCGCGGGAGGATACTCCGGCGCTCCGTCCTCGACGAGCGCCTGTGGCGCGCGGCGATCGGCCGCTATCCTTTCCTGCGCGCGCTCACCGCGCGGGAGCACGCCCGGCTGCGCGAGTGGGTGATCCTGTTCCTGCACGAAAAATCCATCGAAGGGGCGGGCGGGCTCGCCGTGCGGGACGAGATGCGCGTGTGCATCGCGGCGCAGGCCTGCATGCTGATCCTCAACCTCGATCTCGATTACTACCGCGGCTGGGTCGAGGTGATCGTGTATCCGGACGAGTTCGTGGCCCGCTACGAGTACGTGGACGAGAGCGGCGTCGCGCACCACGTCGAGGAGCCGATGACCGGGGAATCATGGCTCGCGGGGCCGGTGATCCTGTCCTGGGCCGACGCCGGGCGCAGCAGCGGCGGCACCGGCTACAACGTGGTGCTGCACGAGTTCGCGCACAAGCTCGATATGCTGAACGGCGACGCCAACGGCTTTCCGCCGCTGCACGCGGGAATGGACCGCGCGCAGTGGTCGCGCGCGTTCGGCTCCGCCTACGAGGTTTTCTGCCGCCGCGTGGAGCGCCGGGAGCACACGGAGATTGATCCCTACGCCGCGGAGAGCCCCGCCGAATTCTTCGCCGTGCTGAGCGAGGCTTTTTTCGAGACGCCGCGCGCCGTGCTCGGCGGGTTCCCCGAGGTTTACCGGCAGCTCGCGGCGTTCTACCGGCAGGACACGGCGGCGCGCCTCGGGGCGCAGCCGGCGGAAGCGTGAGAAAGGCCGCTGCGCGATGATGCCATCGCTTGCCAACGCCAAGTCCAAGCACCTGCTGTTCGCGAGCTTCGGCCTCTTGCTGGCGGTGCTGACCGCCTTCATCGCGCTGGGCATCGTGCGCATCGAATCCTTCAACCGCCAGATCGCCGACCTGACGCAGGCGCAGAACCGCAAGATCGGCGCGGTTTCCGGGATCTTCCTGAGCAACGGCCAGCGCTCGGCGCTGATTGACCGGCTGTTCGCGGCGGAAACGCCGCAGGCGCGCCGGACCGTGGATGACCAGTATCGCCGCGCCATCGAGGCTTACACGCGCGCGGTGGAGGAATTGCTTGCGCTGCCGGTCACTGCGGACGAACGCTCGGCACGCGACCAGGTGATTGATGCCGCGGACCGGGCCCGGGCGCTCGGAGAGGATACCGTCGCGTTCCTCATGCGCGGCGATCTGGCCCGCGCATCGGAGCTTAACCTGACCCAGGCGGTGGCGAACGACAGCCGGCTGCAGGAAACGCTGTATTTGCTGCTCGAGGCCAGTCAAACCCAGACCGCCCGGACGATCGCGGCCGCCAGCCAGGGCATGCGTGCGGGCTTCCTGCTGATCGGCGCCGGCAGCCTCCTTGCGCTGCTGGCGGGCGCGGTGATCACGGTGCTGGTGATGCGCATCGTCTCCGGCACCGAAGCCAGGCTCGAGCGCGAGAAGGAGCTGGCGGAAGTCACCCTGCACTCGATCATGGACGGCGTCATCACGACCGATGCCGGGGGCCGCATCGAATACCTGAACCCGGTCGCCGAGCAGTATCTCGGCTGGACCAGCGAGCAGGCCCGCGGCAGGCGGCTGTCGGAGGTCTATCGGCTGATTGACGACCGCAGCGGCAACCCGGTCGAGCAGTTGCCGTTGACCGCCATGCGCAGCGCCGGTGCGGACGAGCCGGCATCATCGGTGCGGCTGGTGGACCGCAGCGGGCGCGAGTGCCCGGTGCGCTACTCGCACGCGCCGATCCGCGGCCGCGACGGCGCCGTGCACGGCATGATCGTCGTGTTCCACGACGTGAGCCAGATCCGCGCGATGGCCCAGCAGCTCATCTGGCAGGCGAGCCACGACGCGCTCACCGGGCTGGTCAACCGGCGCGAGTTCGAGCGCCGCCTGAACGAGCTGATCGAGACCGCCCGGACGCAGCACCGCGAGCACGCCCTGATGTTCATGGACCTGGACGGCTTCAAGGCGGTGAACGACAGCTGCGGCCACAGCGCGGGGGACGAGCTGCTGCGCCAGCTCACCGCGATCATGCTCTCGGGCATGCGCGGGAGCGATACGCTGGCGCGGCTGGGCGGGGACGAATTCGGCGCCCTGCTCGAGGCGTGCCCCCTCGACCAGGCACTGCGCATTGCCAACGCCACGCGCGAGACGGTGCGCGAGTTCCGCTTCGTATGGGAAGGCAAGACCTTCAGCGTCGGCGTGAGCATCGGCCTGGTGCCGATCACTGAGGACAGCGAGAACGCGGACCGGCTCCTGGCCACCGCCGACGCCTGCTGCTACGAGGCCAAGAACCGGGGGCGCGACCGGGTTCAGGTCCACCGCCCGCACGACCGCGACTACGGGACCAAGCACGAGGAACTCGCGATCGTGTCCCAGATCAACCGCGCGTTCGAGCTCGGCCAGTTCCGGCTCTACCGCCAGCGCATTGCGCCGCTCGGCCACGGTCCGCAGCAGGAGCCGCACTACGAGGTGCTGGTGCGCATGCTCGACCGCGCCGGCAACCTGGTGCCCGCCACCGGCTTCATGCCCGCCGCGGAGCGCTACAACCTGCTCACCTCGATCGAGCGCTGGGTGGTGAGCTCGCTGGTGGAGCACCTCTACCGGCAGTGGATGGAAGGCGCGATCCGGCACGATCTGCACGGTAGCGGCGAGCGCGGCTACCACTCGGTCAACATCTCCGGCGCCAGCATCAACGACAGGAGCTTCCCGGACTTCCTGCGCAACCTCCTGACCCGCTACCAGCTGCCGAACGGGCTGCTGTGCTTCGAGATCACGGAAACCACGGCGATCTCCAACCTCAGCAAGGCGGCCGAGCTGATGCACGAGCTGAAGGGCATGGGCTGCCGCTTCGCGCTCGATGATTTCGGCACCGGGATGTCCTCGTTCGTTTACCTCAAGTACCTTCCGGTGGACTACCTGAAGATCGCCGGCGTGTTCATCAAGGACATGATCACCGACCCCATGGACTACGCGATCGTGGATTCCATCACTCGCATTAGCCACATCCTCGGCATGCGGACGGTGGCCGAGTCGGTGGAGGACGCCGAAACCCTCGCCAGGCTCACGGAACTGGGCGTGGACTACGCCCAGGGCTATTTCATCGCCGAGCCGGAAGCGCTCCCCGGCGAGGCGGCGCCGCAGCCCGTCACCCGGAGCGCCTGAATCCGTGAATTCGGTGTCCTCCGTGACCTATCTGCTGGCGGCCGACGTCGGGGGGACCAAGACGGCGATCGCGCTCGCGGCCGCCGGGACCGCCCGGCCGGCCATCGTTGCGCAACGCGTTTACGCCAGCCGGGAGTTCGAGGGGCTGCAGCCGATACTCGCGGATTTCCTGCAGCAGTCGTCCGTGGCCGGGCACCGCGGCACGATCGCGGCCGCCTGTCTGTCGGTGGCGGGGCCGGTTGCGGCCAACAGCACGACGCTCACCAACCTCGGCTGGAAAATCAGCGGCGATGCGCTCGCCGCGCAACTCGGGCTGCCGGAGGTGCGGCTCGTCAACGATTTTGCGGCCGCCGGCCTCGGCCTCGTCCGGCTCGCTCCCGGCGACTTCGAAACGCTGCAGGCGGGAAGACCCGTGGCGCACGCGGCGCGGCTCGTCATCGGCGCCGGCACCGGCCTCGGCGTGGGGCTGCTCACGTGGCAGGACGAGGGCTACATCGTGCACCCGTCGGAGGCGGGGCATGCCGACTTCGCGCCGCTCGACGAGCTGCAGGACAGGCTGCTCGCGCATCTGCGCCGCGCATTCGGGCGGGTGTCGTACGAGCGCATCGTGTCCGGGCCCGGGCTGATGCGCATCTTCAGCTTCCTGCAGGAGACGGGCGCCGGCATCCCGTCGCGGCCGCTGCTCGATGCGTCCGGAAAGCGCGCCGATACGGCGGAGGTGATCGCGGAGTTCGCCGTTGCCAGGCTCGACCCGCTCGCCGTGCGCGCGCTCGACCTGTTCGTCACGGTGTACGGCGCTTTCGCCGGCAATCTGGCGCTGGCCGTTCTCGCCCACGGGGGCGTCTATATCGCGGGTGGCATCGCGCCCAAGATCGCGGTCAAGCTCAAGGACGGCACCTTCATCCGCGCCTTCGCCAGCAAGGGCCGGTTCAGCGAGCTGCTCGGGACGATACCGGTGCACGTGGTGATGAACCCGCAGGTCGGGCTCTACGGCGCGCTGCAGGAAGCCGCACGGATGCGCCCGGAGTAACGATGTGACGCAGTCACAAGGACGCTCCCCTCCCGCCCGAGGAGGGGTCGCCGCGCATCGGCGGGGGTGGTGGGAGGAGGGGAGAAATCAGCGTCCAAACCGTTTCGTTACCTCGTCACCGCCCTCAAACGAGCGCAACTCTTCCTCGGTGTTGATGTTGCTGAACGCTGCCGCCTGATCGTCGAAGGGGACTTCGATGACGTTCAACTTCGCGTACCAGGCGTCAATCTTGCGCCCGCCGGCGGCAAGAAAATCGCCGAGCCCGGACAGCATGCTTTTGCGGCACAGGCAGAAGACGGGGTGCGGCTGATCCCCGGTCCTGGCGACGGCGACCTCCGCGCCCTCGCGCTCGAGCGCGGAGGCGAGCCTCGCGATGAGGTCCGGCGGGAGGAACGGCGAATCGCATGGAACGGTGGCGACCAGCTCGTGCGCGGCTTCGCGCAGCCCCCGATGCAGCCCGGCAAGCGGGCCGGCGAAGCCGCCGATGATGTCCGGAATGACGCGATAGCCGGTGCGCCGGTAGAGATCGAGGTTCTGGTTAGCGTTGATGAGAACCTCGTCCACCTGCGGCGCAAAGCGCTCGATGACCCATTCGATCATCGGCCTGCCACGCAGCAGCCGCAGGCCCTTGTCCACGCCGCCCATCCGCTGACCGCGCCCGCCGGCCAGGATCACGCCGCTGACCTTGGCCGGCGTCTGTTCAAGGTTCCGAGTTCCGGGTTCCAAGATCAAGGTTCCGAGTTCCGGGTTCCGAGTTCCGAGTTCAAAGTGTAAAGCGGGAACCGTTGAACTGCGACTCGCTCCAACCTTGAACCTTGAACAGCAAATCATGCCAACATGGTTGGCATGATTTGCCTGACGAATCGGTGCCTGCCGGTGAACAGGAGATAGTGCTTGTTCACGGCGCGGCCGATCATGGTGATGCCGACCTTGCTCGCGATCTCGTATCCCATTTGCGTGAGGCCGGAGCGCGACACGAGGAACGGTATGCGCATCTGGGCGGCCTTGATCACCATCTCGGAGGTGAGCCGCCCCGTGGTGTAGAAGATCTTGTCCGAGCCGTCCACGCGGTCGAGCCACATCTGGCCGGCGATCGCGTCCACCGCGTTGTGGCGCCCGACGTCCTCGACGAAGTAGAGGATCTCGGCGCGGTCCGCCAGCGCGCAGCCGTGCACCGCGCCCGCGCTCTTGTAGATCGTTTCGCGGTGCCGCACTGCCTCGAGCAGGCCGTAGAGCGTATCCTCGGTAAGCCGCACGTCGTCGCGCAGCCGGAGCGATTCGATCTCCTCCATCAGGTCGCCGAACACCGTGCCCTGGCCGCAGCCGGTGGTGACGGTACGCTTCTTCATCTTTTCCGTGAGGCCCTTGATGGCCTTGCGGGTGACGATCGCGACCGAATCGGTTTCCCAGTCCACCTGGACTTCCGCGATCTCCTCGATCGAGCGCACGAGGCGCTGGTTGCGCAGATAGCCTATCGCCAGCGCCTCGGGTGCCTGGCCGAGCGTCATGAGCGTGACGATCTCGCGCTTGTCCACGTAGAGCGTCAGCGGGTGCTCTCCCGCAATCGGCGTGGGCAGCGCCTCGCCGCGCTCGTTCAGCGCCTCGACCTCGGTCGTGAGCGGCCGGCTGGCGCTGGTAAGCTTGGGACGATAGGCCATGCAATGATGAATGATGAGTGATGAATGATGAATGATGAATGGACGTCGGTGTTTGCGCGCATCCTTTATTCTGCATTCATCATTCCGCATTCATCATTACGAGGCGGCGTCAGCCGCCGATGTACGACATTTCGATTTTCTGCAGCTTCGCGGTGTGGGAGGTGCGGATCTCCGAATAGCGGTCGGCGCGGGCCGACCAGAGCACCGCCACCTGATCGCGAATCTCGGCATCCGAGGCACCGCCCCGCAGCAGCGCGCGCAAGTCGCGTCCGGTGGTCGCGAACAGACACGTGTAGAGCCGGCCTTCGGTCGAAAGCCGGATGCGGGTGCAGTTGCGGCAGAACGCCCGCGTCACGGAAGCGATGACGCCGATCTCACCGCTGCCGTCCTTGTAGCGCCAGCGCTCAGCGACCTCTCCGCGGTAGTTGGGATCAGCGGGCTCGAGCGGCATCTCCGCATGGATCGTGGCGATGATTTCGCGCGCGGTCACCACGTCGTCCATGCGCCAGCCGTTGGTGTGGCCGACGTCCATGTACTCGATGAAGCGCAGGATGTGGCCGCTTCCGCGGAAATAGCGCGCCATGGGCAGGATGCTGTCCTCGTTTTCGCCGCGCTTGACGACCGTGTTGATCTTGACGGGAGCAAGCCCCGCGGCGGCCGCTTCCTCGATGCCCTCCAGCACGCGGGTGACGGGGAAATCCACATCATTCATGCGCCGGAACACCGCATCATCCAGCGAGTCCAGGCTGACCGTAACGCGCTTGAGACCGGCGTCCCTGAGCGCCCGGGCCTTGCGCTTCAGGAGCGAGCCGTTGGTGGTCAGCGTGAGATCGAGCCCGGGGATGCGCGCGAGCATTTCGATCAGCTGCTCGATGTTGCGGCGCACGAGCGGCTCGCCGCCGGTGAGCCGGATCTTCTCCACGCCTACCTCGCGGAAAATGCGCGCGATCCGGGCGATCTCCTCGAAATTCAGGATCTCGGCCCGGTCCAGAAACGGATAGTCCTTGCCGAACACCTCCTTCGGCATGCAATAGACGCAGCGGAAGTTGCAGCGTTCGGTGACCGAGATCCGCAGGTCGCGCAGCTCCCGCCCCAGGCGGTCGCGCGGCGCGTTCTGCGTTTTCCTGAGGTCCTGGAGTGTATCCATAAATTAAGGCCGACTGCATCCCTATGCGATTATCCCAAAGCAGCCGGCCTCCCGGCAAGGAAAACACTGTCTGCAAATCAACTATTTGGCTGCGTTTCAGGTTGCGCCGCAAGGATGCCTGGCGCACAATGGCCAGACGATGGAAAACGCAACGCGCCACGCGACGGCTCCGTACCGGCTTGCCGTCATCATGGAGCGGACGTTGCTGGCCGGCCGCTGGACCATCGAGCAGTGGGAAGCGAAAGGCGTGGTGCGCACCGAACGGCCGGCGGGCGGCGCGGAGCAGGTCATCTTTTGCAACGAGCGCGCCAAGCAATTCCTGTTCCCGGGTTTCGAGCTGAGGCTGCGCCGCGATGAAGCCGAAGGATACTACCTCAACATTACGTCGCCGCACCCCAAAGTGTTCGTGCTCTGGCGCATGAGGGAAGATCTGGCGCGGCCGGAACTTCTGACCGTCAGCTATCATGAGGGAGCGCGCTGGATGGACAGCGGCGAGAGCGTGGATGGGGTCGCGCTCCCGGTGGACCTGCTGCCGTGGCTATCCGAGTTCGTCGCCGAGCACTACCAGCCGGAACCGGGGAAGAAGCCGCGTTACGCGAGCAGCAAGGACAAGGCAGTAGGCTCCCGCCGCTGAGCAGCGTGAAAAACCGGGCCGTCCAACCGCAGATCAGTGCCGATTCATGACCCGCAGGGACGACAGCCGGGAAGCCTTTCTCGCGCGCTGGTCGCGGCTGAAGCAGGAGACCCGTCAGCGGCCGCCGGAGAAGGCGCCTTCGCCGGCGCCGCAGAAGGAGCCAGCGGACCTCGAAGCGCCGCCCCCGGAACTGCCGCCGCTCGACAAGCTCGCCTTTGATTCCGATTACCGCGCCTTCTTCCATCCCAAGGTGGACGAGGACGTGCGGCGCGCGGCGCTGAAGAAACTGTTCGGCGATCCCCACTTCAACATCATGGACGGCCTCGACGTCTATATTGACGATTACAGCAAGCCGGACCCGATTCCTGCCGCCATGCTGGCCCGGCTCGAGCAGGCCCGGAACATACTCGAGTGGGCGAAGCAGGGCGACAGGACCGAGACGAAGGACGCCGGCGCCGGGCCCGGGGAGGTGGCGGCCGCGAAGCCGGCGGCGCTGGAAGGCGGGGCCGCATTCTCCACCCCGCCCGCCCGTACCGCAGAACCGCCCTCAGAAAGTCATCCGCCCGCCCCGGACGCCGTGCAGAAAACTCCTTGGGCAAAATCGCCTGAAGATTTGATTTGACATGAGATCCGGCAGAAGCCGCAATCGGGCCTTCAGCAACCGAAACCCGCAGCCCTGACCCGCCCCATGTCCAAGATCAAGCTGGTGTGCGACTGCAACAAGACCATGCCGCTCGACGGCAAGTCCCTGGCCGGCGCGCTTGATCTCGAGGCTGCGCCGCACGTCAACAGCGAACTGTGCCGCCGCCATCTGGGCGCGTTTGAAGCCGCGGTGAAAAGCGGCGAAGACGTCGTGGTGGCCTGCACCCAGGAAGCGCCGCTTTTCGCGGAGCTGCACGGCAAGCTCAAGGGCGGCGGCGATATCCGCTTCGTCAACATTCGCGAGACCGCCGGCTGGTCGGCGGAGGCCGCGCGCGCAACGCCTAAAATCGCGGCATTGCTCGCGCTCTCCGACCTGCCCGAACCGAAGCCGGTGCCGGTCGTGTCTTACCGGTCCGATGGCAGGCTGCTCATCATCGGTCCGGGCGCTGCCGCGCTGTCCTGGGCCGATCGCCTGGCGGACCGGCTTTCCGTGAATGTGCTGGTGACCGGGGCCGATGGGCGTTACGAGCTTCCCGCCGAGCGGCGCTATCCGGTTTTTTCCGGCAGCCCGCGCGCCGTGAAGGGCTATCTCGGGGCATTCCAGGTCCAGTGGGAGCAGGTCAATCCGATTGACCTCGAAACCTGCACGCGGTGCAACGCCTGTGTCCGGGCGTGCCCGGAGCAGGCGATTGATTTCTCCTATCAGATTGATCTCACGAAATGCAGGGCGCACCGGCAGTGCGTCAAGGCTTGCGGCGGGATCGGGGCCATTGATTTCGAGCGCAAGGAGACGCGGCGCACCGATATGTTCGACCTGGTGCTGGATCTGTCCCGCGATCCGCTGATCAGGCGGCCACAGCCGCCGCAGGGATACTTCGCTCCGCGTCAGGATCCCCTGGAACAGGCGCTCGCCGCGCATCAGTTGCTGCAGATGACCGGCGAATTCGAGAAGCCGAAGTTCTTCGATTACAAGGAGAAGATCTGCGCCCACAGCCGCTCCGGGATCGTCGGCTGCACCCGGTGCATTGACGTCTGCTCCACCCAGGCGATCACGAGCGACGTAGAGGAGAACCGCGTGAGGGTGGAGCCGCATCTATGCCTGGGATGCGGCGGCTGCGCAACCGTGTGCCCGTCGGGGGCGATGAGCTATGCCTATCCGCGGGTTTCCGACATGGGGACGAGACTGAAGACCTTGCTGCAGACCTATCGGGGGGCGGGCGGCGAGCAGGCGGTCCTGCTGTTTCACAACGGCGGCGAGGGACGGGAGCTCATCGCGCGGCTGGCGCGTCACGGCAAGGGCTTGCCGGCCAATGTGATCCCGCTTGAAGTATTCCATATCGCCTCTTTGGGCCTGGATCTGATGCTGGGCGGCTTTGCTCTGGGAGCGGCCCGATTGCTCATCCTGTCAACGGGCTCCGAGCCGACCGAGTATCTTGCTGCATTGCAACGACAACTCGCTTATGCCGAGGAGATTTTGACCGGGCTGGGCTACGGCTCGGGGCACTTCCGGTTGGTCGCCACGCGGGAGGCGGCGGAACTGGAGCAGGCGGTCTGGGACCCAGCCAAGCTGCATGAAGTGGCACCGGCGACGTTCAATCTTTCCAATGAGAAGCGCACCACCCTGGATTTCGTTTTCGACCATCTGCTTAAGCATGCGCCTGCGAGGAACGAAGAGCTTGCGCTTGCGGCAGGGGCCCCTTATGGCCGGGTCAATGTCAACCCGCAGGCCTGTACTTTGTGCCTGGCCTGCGTCGGGGCCTGTCCCGAGGGGGCGTTGCTCGATGCGAAAGAAACCCCGCAACTCAAGTTCATCGAGCGCAACTGCGTGCAGTGCGGGCTTTGCGAGAAGACCTGCCCGGAGCACGCGATCAGTCTTGCGCCGCGCTTGTGGTTGAGCAAACAGGCAACCGAGGCGGTGGTTCTCAACCAGGCTGCGGCATTCCATTGCGTCAAATGCGGAAAACCGTTTGCGACCAAACAGATGATTGAATCCATGGTCGGCCGCCTTGCAGCCCACTCGATGTTTGCACAAATGGACGCCTTGGAACGCCTGAGAATGTGCGCTGACTGTAGGGTTATTGACCTCATGCAGAATGCCAAGCACGGATCTATCTTCGACACATGAAACGGCCGAGGTGATGCGAAAAAGCTTGTAATCCGGCCAAGGGCTGGGTTAGTATTTTTCAAAATCATGATGACGGCGACCGCAAACGTCAGCCGATTCACGCCCAAAATGGAGGAACAGCCGGAGGACGGCGCGCGGGCGGGTCTCTACGCGCTCGTCGCGCACTTGTTTTATTCCCCCCCTTCGGCGCAATTACTGAGCAGCATTGCCGATGCAGACACCGCAGACGGCGCCGACGCCGGATCGCGGCTGGCGGCGGCGTGGCGCGATCTGCGGCAAGCCGCGGCCGGCGCCGATGCGGCGGCCGTCAAACAGGAATACGACAACGCGTTCGTGAGCATCGGCCGCGCCCCGGTATTCCTGCTCGGCTCCTTTTACGTGACCGGTTTCCTGATGGAGAAGCCCCTGGTGCAATTGCGCGAGGATCTCGCGCGGCTCGGGCTTTCGCGCAAGGAGACGAGCTTCGAGTCGGAAGATCACATCTCGGCATTGTGCGATGTGATGCGGTTCCTGATCGCCGGGGACGGGGTGACGGCGCCCGCGGCGCTCGCGGCGCAGCGCGACTTTTTCCGGCGCCATCTCCAGCCCTGGTATCCCGCGCTGTGCGCGGCGATTGAAACGACGGGCGAGACGGACTTTTACAAGAAGGTCGCCGCGCTCGCCAGGGCATTTTTCGATCTCGAGGTTGAAGCTTTTGAAATCGCCTGATGACAGGAGGAACGGCAATGACGACCGCCAACGTTAACCGCAGAAGGTTCCTGGCCGCGATGGGACTGGGAGGCGCCGCAGCCGCTGCCGCCGTGGTCACCCGGCAGGGCGGAGAGCGCAGGGAGCCGGCGCCGGCGGCCGGCAAGCAGGGCCGGGGCTACCGGCTCACCGAGCATGTGCGCAGGTACTACCGGACCGCGAAAGTCTGAGCCCGGAGGAGGGCCACCATGTTACTGACCAGAAAAGCGAGCAGCCAGGCCAGCGGCGCGAGCCGCCTCACCCGTAACGCCGCGGCGTTCCTCGGCAGGACGACGGACCGGCGCGCGTTCCTGAAACGCTCGGGCATCGCAATCGGCGGGGCGGCGGCGCTGTCGCAACTGCCGTTCTCCATGATAGGCAGGGCGGAAGCCGCCGCGCCCGGCGAGGGCGGGATCGAGGTCAAGCGCACGGTCTGCACCAACTGCTCGGTCGGCTGCGCCATTGACGCCGTGGTGCAGAACGGCGTGTGGATCCGCCAGGAGCCGGTGTTCGATTCGCCGATCAACCTCGGCGCGTATTGCACGAAAGGCGCCTCGGAGCGCGACCAGGGCCGCGGCGAGTACCGCCTCAAGGCCCCGATGAAGCTCGTCGGCGGCAAATGGCAGAAGATCTCCTGGGATCAGGCGTTGAACGAGGTCAGTCAGAAGCTGCTCCAGATCAGGAAGGAGAGCGGCCCCGACGCCACCTTCTGGATCGGATCCAGCAAGCACGGCAACGAGCAGTCCTATCTCCTGCGCAAGTTCGTGTCCATGTTCGGCACCAACAACATGGACCACCAGGCGCGCATCTGCCACTCGACCACGGTGGCGGGCGTGGCGAACACCTGGGGCTATGGCGCGATGACCAACTCGTACAACGACGAGCAGAACTCGAAGTGCATCCTGTTCTTCGGCAGCAACGCCGCCGAGGCCCATCCGGTCTCGATGCTGCACACGCTGCACGCCAAGGAGAACGGCGCCAAGGTGATCGTCGTTGACCCGCGGTTCACCCGCACCGCGGCGCGGGCGGACAAGTACTATCGCATCCGTTCCGGCACGGACGTGGCGTTCCTGAACGGGATGCTCTACCACATCTTCAAGAACGGCTGGGAAGACAAGGACTACATCAAGGCCCGCGTCTATGGCATGGACAAGGCGCGCGAAGAGGCCATGAAGTGGACGCCGGACAAGGTCGAGGAAGTGACCGGCATGAAGGAAGCCGAGGTACGCGATGTCGCCGAGACCATGGCGAAGAACCGTCCCAGCACCATCGTGTGGGCGATGGGCCAGACCCAGCACACCAACGGCAACGCCATCGTGCGCGCCT
The DNA here is from genome assembly GCA_027310225.1 of bacterium. Taxonomy (GTDB): domain Bacteria; phylum Pseudomonadota; class Gammaproteobacteria; order Burkholderiales; family SG8-41; genus SG8-41. The sequence goes on from DAIDBG010000263.1 coordinate 16,991, forward strand.
CCTGCATCCTGCAGCTCGCGCTGGGCAACGTGGGTGTCTCGGGCGGCGGCACCAACATCTACCGCGGCCACGACAACGTGCAGGGCGCAACCGACATCGGGCCGAATCCCGACTCGCTGCCGGGTTACTACGGCATCGTCACCGGCTCGTGGCGCTACTGGAGCGGAGTTTGGGGCGTGGACTACGAGTGGCTGAAGAAGCAGTTCGTCTCGCAGGCGATGATGGAGAAACCCGGCATCACGGTATCGCGCTGGATTGACGCCGTGCTCGAAAAGAACGAGAACATTGACCAGGACCCCAACCTCCGTGCAGTGATCTACTGGGGCCACTCGCCCAACAGCCAGACCCGCGGCAAGGAAATGGTCGAGGCGATGAAGAAGCTCGACCTGCTGGTGGTGATTGATCCGTATCCGACCGCCACCGCCGCCATGGCGGCCATGGTGCGCCAGGACGGCGTCTATCTGCTGCCGGCGGCAACGCAGCTCGAGACTTCGGGTTCCGTCACCGCCTCCAACCGCTCCCTCCAGTGGCGCGAGAAGGTCATTGATCCGATATTCGAGTCGCGCACCGACCACATGATCATGTACCAGCTCGCCGAGAAGTTCGGCTTCGCCAGGGAGTTCACCGCGAAGATCAAGCTCGCGAAGGGCAAGGGCGGCATGCCCGAGCCCGACATCGAGGACACGCTGCGCGAGATCAACCGTGGGGTGTGGACCATCGGCTACACCGGGCAGTCGCCCGAGCGGCTGCAGGCGCACATGCGCAACATGCAGGTGTTCGACGTGAAGACACTGCGCGCCAGAGGCGGCAAGGACGCCAAGACCGGCTACGTGCTCGACGGCGATTACTTCGGCCTGCCGTGGCCGTCGTACGGCACTCCGGCGCTGAAGCATCCGGGCACGCCCAACCTGTATGACACCTCCAAGCACGTCATGGACGGCGGCGGCAACTTCCGCGCGAACTTCGGCGTCGAGCGTGACGGCGTGAACCTGCTCGCCGAGGATGGATCGCACTCGAAGGGCGCCGACATCACGACTGGCTATCCCGAGTTCGACCACGTGCTGCTGAAGAAGCTCGGCTGGTGGGAGGAGCTGACCGAGGACGAGAAGAAGGCGGCCGACGGCAAGAACTGGAAGACCGATCCCTCGGGCGGCATCATCCGCGTGGCGATGAAGAACCACGGCGTCCATCCGTTCGGCAACGCCAAGGCGCGGGCCTACGTGTGGAACTTTCCGGACCCGATCCCCCTGCATCGCGAGCCGATCTTCAGCCCGCGTCCGGATTTGATCGAAAAGTACCCGACACACGACGACCAGAAAAACCGCTGGAGGCTGCCGGTGCTGTTCAAGACCGTGCAGCAGGCGAACAAGGACGCAGTCAGGCAGTATCCCCTGATCATGACCAGCGGCCGCCTGACCGAGTACCAGGGCGGCGGCGACAAGTCACGGTCCAACCCGTGGCTCGCCGAGCTGCAGCAGGAGATGTTCGTCGAGATCAACCCGAAGGACGCCAACGACCGTGTCGTCAGGAACAACGAGTACGTCTGGGTCGAGACCCCGACCAAGGCGCGCCTCAAGGTCAAGACGCTGGTCACCGAGCGGGTGGCGCCGGGAACGGTGTTCCTGCCGTTCCACTTTGCGGGCTGGTGGATGGGCAGGGACCTGCTCGACAAGTATCCGGAAGGCGCGGCGCCGGTGGTGCGCGGCGAGGCCGCCAATACCGCGACCACTTACGGATACGACATCGTGACCATGATGCAGGAAACCAAGACCACGCTGTGCCAGGTCACGAAGGCGTGACGATAACGGATAACGGGACCGCGAGGAGCTGAACCATGGCGAGAATGAAATTTCTGGCTGATGCCGAGCGTTGCATCGAATGCAACGGCTGCGTGACGGCGTGCAAGCAGGAGCACGAGATCCCGTGGGGAGTGAACCGCCGGCGGGTGGTGACGCTCAACGACGGCGTGCCGGGTGAGAAATCAATCTCGGTCGCCTGCATGCATTGCTCGGATCCACCGTGCGCCGCGGTGTGCCCGGCGGACGTTTTCTACAAGACCTCGGAAGGCATCGTGCTGCAC
>DAIDBG010000267.1 GCA_027310225.1 bacterium
CGCTTGCGGTGAGGATCGTGTAGTTGGTCGTGGGCGCGAAGCTGCCCGTGCCGGGCACCACCTGCACCGTGCCGGCGAGCGAGGCGGGGCCGGTGATCACGACTTGGGCGGCCTGCGTGGGGGTCACGTTCACCACCAGCACCGCCGAAGGGTTCTGTACCAGGCTGCCGTTGATCGTGAGCGTGCCGGGCGCACCGGCGGCGCCGGGCAGCAGCGTCGCGCTGTTCGTCACCGGAGCGGTGATCGTGCCCGTGCCCGTGAGCGTGCCTCCATTGATCGTCACCGCCGACTGGGTGAGGGAGCCGTCCACCTGCAGCGTGCCCGCGCTTTGCGTGAGCGTGCCGGTGCCGGTGATGTCGCACGGATTGGTGGTGTTGGTGCCGTCTGCGCTGAGGGTGACAGTGGTGTTGTCGATGGGGCAAGGAATCTGCTGCGCATGGGCCGGGGCTATAGCCGAGCCGGCGCTGATGGCGAAGGCGAGCTGGACGGCCACAACACGATGCGCCTGCGCTTGAAGCCGGCGCGTTTCAAGCCGCGCCGGCTTGTCGCCTGTTTTATTTCAGATCCTCCCTGCGGCTGGCTCGCTTGTTCTAGCTCTTTGCCCGGGTCATGAACACCAGCCGCTCCCCGTGAGCGGCGGGATGATGCTCTTGCGGTCCTTGCTTCGCCGTGCGCGCCATTATAGCTTGTTGCTCTGGCGCTATCCAACATCACGGCGCGGCCGTTGACACCGAACCTGCGGTACAGCTCGACCGCGTACTGGTGCGTGGTGCCGCGGAAAAGTTACCCTATTTATTCTTCGTCACGCCGCTCCCAGCCGCAGCCACAGCCAGCCGGCGGCGATCGCCGTCGTCGCGAGCGTGACCGGCACGCCGATCCGTGCGTGCTCTTTCCACCCGATCGCGATGGCGTGGCGCTGCGCTGCGTTGATCACGATGATGTTGGCGATGCTCCCCACCACCAGGAGGTTGCCCGCGAGCGTGCTCGAGAGCGCGAGCACCGGTCCCGCGATCTCGCTCGTCGCCGCGGGCAGCAGCAGCAGCACCGCCGGCACGTTGGACACCACGTTGGAGAGCAGGAAGGCGGCCGCGAACAGGAACAGCACGAAGACCACGGTCGCCACGGTCAGTCCCTTGACGCTCTGCCAGCGGTCAAAGGGGGGCGGCGCCTCGCCGGGCGGATGCCCGCCCACGGGCGCACTCGTGGCCGGCGCCGCCTCCCACCGGCCGCGCGCCTGCCAGGCGATGATCGCCCAGGTGACGACCAGCCCGAGGATGACCGGCAGACCGGCTTCGCGCATGTAGCCGAGGAACGGCAGCTTCAGCGTCTCGCCGATCAGGATGTTCTGCGGGTTGCCGATCAGCGTCGCGGCGGAGCCCACGTTCGCCGCGGCTGCGAGCGCGAGCAGGAACGGCACCGGGTTGAGCCGCCGCGCGAGGCAGACCTCCACCAGCACCGGCGCCACCGCGAGGGCGATGATGTCGTTGCTGAACACGGCGGAGAGCGCCGCGATCACGAACACCAGCGCGGCGAGCAGCCCCGGCGGCGTCAGCGGCAGCCTGCCCAGCCGCCAGGTGATCCAGGTGTAGAAGCCGCCCAGGCGCAGCTGCGCCGAGATCACCATGAAGGCGAACAGCAGGATCAGGGTCGGCGCGTGGATCGCCCCCCACGCCTCCTCCAGCGAGAGCGCCCCGGTGGTGACCAGCGC
>DAIDBG010000282.1 GCA_027310225.1 bacterium
GCGCTACGCACCAGGACCTGCACCAGCTGGTAGCCTCGGGCGATTTCCGCCAGGATCTCTTCTACCGGCTGGCGGTGATCGAGCTCAAGATGCCGCCGCTGCGCGAGATGCGCGACGACGTACCGTCGATCGCCTCCCAGATTCTCGTCCGGCTGAGCGGCACCGGGCGATGCGCTCCCGCTCTGAGCCCGGACGCGCTGGCGGCGCTGCAGTCGTATTCGTTCCCGGGCAACGTGCGCGAGCTCGAGAACATCCTCGAGCGCGCCCTCGCGCTGGCGCCGCAGGACGAGATCCGCACCGAGGACCTGCAACTGGGGGCGCACCAGGACGCGCAGACCATCAGCAAGCAGGACCTGGCCGGGCTCAGGGCTTCCGTCCCGCTGCCGGAATATCTCGAGCGCATCGAGAAGGAAGCTATTGTCGAGGCACTCGACAAGACGCGCTACAACCGTACCGCGGCGGCAAAGCTGCTTGGCATTACCTTCCGCGCATTGAGGTACCGGATGGAGCGGCTCGGCATCAAGGACGAGCTCGACTCGAAAACCTGATCGCCCTTGACCTGCTTTGAAGCTGCGTCTCTCTGAGGAAGGGCTGGTCGAGGGCGTACGTTACGTTCCTTCGCCCAACTGCGACGGACGGCCCGCGGGCTGCAGCATTGAGCTCCTGCTCATCCATGCCATCAGCCTCCCGCCGGGCGAGTTCGGGGGGCCGGGCATCGAAGCGCTCTTCACCAACCAGCTCGACCCCGCCACGCATCCCTCCTACGCGACGATTGCCGGACTCAGGGTCTCCGTGCACTTCCTGATCCGGCGCGACGGCGGGCTCGTCCAGTTCGTGCCCTGCACGAAACGCGCCTGGCACGCCGGCGAATCGAGTTGGCGCGGAAGAAGCCGCTGCAACGATTTTTCCATCGGCATCGAGCTCGAGGGAGCCGACCACGTGCCGTTCGAGGACGCGCAGTACGAGCGCCTCGCCGCGCTCACGCACGCGCTGCGGGCGTGCTACCCCATCGCCGGCATCGCCGGCCATTCCGACGTGGCGCCCGGTCGCAAGACCGATCCCGGCCCTTACTTCGATTGGGCACGCTACCGCGCAATGGTGGATATCAGCCGCCAGGGCACCAAGACCGCCGAGGAAAGACGAAGCCGAACGACAAAGGATATGAAAGTGACAGGACGAAAAGTCCCGCCAATCACCGGTCGCCGGTTACCCGTCATGGCCTCTCGAACCGCCACGGCGCCAAGACGCCGGGGAACTGCGAAAAGAAGTAAAAAGTGAAAATTTCCGCGCGATGAACAGCGATCCCTTCGTTTGTTCAAATGCGCGAGCGACGCCGGGGCCGCGCTTTCGGTTTAACCCGTACTTCATGGAGCGTTTCGCCTGATTATCCACAGCTCTGGAGCGGGGGGAATGTTCCTCTTTCCTCCCGGGACGGGGAATCGTTTAATTTGTGAGCGGTTTTGCCCATTTTTTCTGACGGTTTTTCCAGTCGAAACGGGGGGTTAAGAAAAAATTCAACCATCCTATTGCTTTCACGAAATCAGGCTACTAGAATTTGTTCAAAAGTCGCATAAAACCACAATATATTGTGGTTTAAATAGTTATAGAGCATTACAGATCGGGGAGGCAATCCTCCTCTTGGGTCAAAAAAAACCTAAAACTCAAGGAGCTACAACATGCAGCTCGCCACCGAGACGGTTCTTGCCCCTGTAGCGGCCGGTTTGGCCATCAACGAGACCTCCACCGGAAACGAAGCGCGCTACGCCCAATACAAGGTCATCCGGCGCAATGGCACAGTAGTGGGATTCGAGCCCGCCAAGATCTCGATCGCGGTGACTAAGGCGTTCATCGCCGTGAACGGCGGTCAGGGCGCGGCTTCCGCGCGCGTGCGCGAGCAAGTGGCGAATCTCACCGAGAGCGTGGTGAGCGCGCTGCTGCGGCGCCAGCCTTCCGGCGGCACCTTCCACATCGAGGACATCCAGGACCAGGTTGAGCTCGCGCTGATGCGCGCGGGCGAGCACAATGTCGCGCGCGCTTACGTGCTTTACCGCGAAGAGCGGGCGAGAGCGCGCGCGAAGGGGCGCCAGGCGCAGGAGAAGGAGCAGCGCAGTCAGCCCGCGATCAACGTCAGGGAATACGGGCAGCTGAAGCCGCTCGATGTCGCGAGGATCGCAGCGCTCGTGCGCGACGCTTGCGAGGGGCTGGGGC
>DAIDBG010000295.1 GCA_027310225.1 bacterium
AACGGGATGTCCGCGACCAGACTGTCCCAGTTAAAAAAACAGCGTTCAGCATTCACTCAACAAGTACCCCGGTTCGGCATCGGCGCATGTCCTGCCACGAGCGAGAACGCTGAACGCTGTTTTTTATTCAACGAACAGCGAACTCACCGAGTCCTCGTTGCTGATGCGGCGCATGGTCTCGGCGAACAGGCCGGACACCGCCAGCACGCGGATGCGCTTGCAGCCTCTCGCGTCTTCCTGCAGCGGGATGGTATCGGTCACCACCAGCTCGTCCAGCGCGGAGCCGGAAATGCGCTCCACCGCCTTGCCCGACAGTACCGCGTGCGTGCAGTAGGCAAGCACCCGTTCCGCGCCGCGCTCCTTGAGCGCCGCCGCCGCCTCGCACAGCGTGTTGGCGGTATCCACCATGTCGTCCACGATCACGCAGGTCCTGCCCTCGACCTCGCCGATGATGTTCATCACCGTGGCGACATTGGGCCGCGGCCGGCGCTTGTCGATGATGGCGAGGTCGGCTTCCAGCCGCTTGGCGAGCGCCCGCGCCCGCACCACGCCACCGACATCCGGCGACACCACGACCAGGTTGGCGAAGCCGCGCTTCCACACGTCGCCCAGCAAGAGCGGCCCCGAGTAGATGTTGTCCACCGGGATGTCGAAAAATCCCTGGATCTGCTCCGAGTGCAGGTCCATGGTCAGCAGGCGGTCAACGCCGACGCTGGAGAGCATGTTCGCCACCACCTTCGCCGTGATCGGCACCCGCGCCGAACTCGGGCGCCGGTCCTGCCGCGCGTAGCCCATATAGGGCACGGCGGCGGTCACGCGTCCCGCCGAAGCGCGCTTGATCGCGTCCACCATCACCAGCAGCTCCATCAGGTTGTCGTTGGTCGGGGAGCAGATCGACTGCAGCACGAACACGTCGCGCCCGCGCACGTTCTCGAGAATCTCGACCATCACCTCGCCGTCGCTGAAGCGGCCGACCTTGGCGCGGCCGAGGTGGATGTTGAGATGGTGGACGACATCCTCCGCAAGCTTCGGATTGGCGTTGCCGGTGAACACCATCAAACGATCGAAAGCCACGCTCTCACCTTTGCGCGCCTGCGGCGCTTCGTAGCGATCCCTGACACCGGGGCGGCTGCAGGCCGCCCCTGCGACAATGTTGGGCTGGGGAGGTAGGATTCGAACCCACGCATGCCGGAATCAAAATCCGGTGCCTTAACCAGCTTGGCGACTCCCCACCAGCGCCGGCGGCCGGCGCCCCGCGCCGTCCATCCGGAATCCCGAGTCAGCCAAGGAGTTTGTCGCACTCGGGCCCGACAAACTCCTTATAACAGCCCCTCGAAGCGCTAAATCCGGCGGGCTGCTAGTGTGCCAGGCCGCGCAGCGGGTGCCGCGCCAGTCCCTGCGCGATGAACCCCTGCATGCCCGCGGGTGCTCGTGCCCACACCTGGCGCGCCGCGCTTTCGGTCGGGAACGCGGAAAACACGCAACTGCCTGAGCCGGTCACCCATGCCGGCGCGAATTGCCTCAACCACGCCAGATGCCGTGCCACTTCCGGGTACTCGCGGCAGACGACGGGCTCCAGATCATTACCCGCCTGCCCGACCGAAAAGCGTTGCATTTTAATAGGTTTCGAGTCACGTTTCAATTCAGGATGGGCGAAAATCCGGGCCGTCGGCACCGCCACCGGCGGCACGAGCACCAGGTACCACGCCGGCGGCAGGGCGAGCAGGGTGAGACGCTCGCCCACGCCCCCGGCAAACGCATTTTCCCCGAAGACGAACGCCGGCACGTCCGCCCCGAGCTCGAGCGCAAGCTGCTGCAGACGCTCGCGCGCCAAGCGGGTCCCCCACAGCCGGTTCAGGGCGAGCAGCGTTGTCGCGGCGTCCGAGCTGCCCCCGCCCAGCCCGCCGCCGAGCGGCAGGCGTTTCTCGAGCGCGATGTCGGCGCCGAGCCGCGTGCCGCTGGCCTGCTGGAGCAGCCGCGCGGCGCGCAGGGAAAGGTCTTCGCCGGCGGGAACGCCCGCGACTTCGTTCACGCGCGCGATCACGCCGTCAGCTCGCACGCGGAAGCCGAGCGTGTCGCCGTAGTCGAGGAAGCGGAACACCGTCTGCAGCAAGTGGTAGCCGTCGGCGCGCCGTCCCACCACGCGCAGCATGAGGTTCAGCTTCCCGGGCGCCGGATACGTGCGGGTCTCGTTCACGGCGCGGCGTCCCGGGGTTTTGCCGGACGCGGCACTGGCAAAATCCTGACAAGTTTCGGTCCCGGTCCACCGGCTGGTTTCATCGAGAGCACATGAGGAAAGACTCCCCCATGCCTGGGTCTCAGGGGTCGTTTCGTTCATTTTGAGACAGTAGGTAAGCATTTTGTCGGAGGGGTCCGACAAAATCCTCTCGCCACCCGTCAATCACCAGCCGGATTTCCTGCACCCCGTTCGCGAGCTCCAGCCGCCGTGGCAGCCCGCCGTGCTCGGCCGGCGGATAATGGACGAGCGCGATGCGCCAGCCGTCCTGCCACAGCGCGGTGATCCGCGCCCGTTCGTCGCGCTCGACGTCCCGCGCCGTGCCGCTGGGCGCGATTCCGCCACGCACCCAGTAGCCGAGCCGTGCGAGCGGCAGCTCCCAGCCCAGCGCCCGGCGCGTAAGACTCTCGACGTCGCCCGCGCGGTACTGCTGCCGGTCGGCGCCGGTCAGGGTGGCGCCCCGCGCGTCGCCCACGATATAGGCGAGCGTCTGCCCGGTCGGCGTCAGCAGCCAGATCTCGTCGCGTTCCGCCGTATGCTGCCAGCGCACGCCGGAGGAGAACGCGCGCCCGTCGTAGGTCACCGCGACGCGCCCGATCAGATCGAAGCGCCCGGCCGCGCGCGGCACCTCCGGAGCCGGCACCAGCGCGGCGCACGCGGTCAGCACGGCGCCCGCCGCAAGCGCGACGCACGACTTGAAGCAAGTCATGGGGGAGCCGCCCGCTACGGGAGGAAGCGCCTGACGGTGCTTTGCAGCACTTCGTTGCCGGGACGGTCCTTGAGCGCCTCGGCCCACACCTTCTTCGCCCGGTCGCGCTGGCCGACCACCCACAGCAGCTCGCCCAGGTGTGCCGCGATCTCCGGGTCCGGGCGCAGATCGAAGGCGCGCTGCACGTAGCCGAGCCCTTCTTCATTGCGCCCCATGCGGTAGAGCACCCAGCCCATGCTGTCCATGATGAACGGGTCATCCGGCGCGAGCTTGAGCGCGGTCTCGATCAGGCCGCGGGCCTCCTCGATGCGCTGGTTGCGGTCGGCGAACGTGTAGCCGAGCGCATTGTAGGCCTGCGCGTCGTCGGGGCGGATCTTAATGAGCCTCCTGAGGTTGTCCTCCACGACGTCCAGCCGGTCCACCTTCTCGGCGGCCAGGGCGTGGTCGTAGAGCAGGTCGGGGGTGTTCGGCAGCTTCTCCAGCGCCTGGCCCAGCAGATCGAAGGCTGCCTGGTACTGGTTCGCTTCGCGCAACAACTGGGCCTCGGCCTGCGTGAGCTGCACGCGCTGCTGGTTGTTCTGCGCTTCCACCTGCTGCAGATACTGGCGCGCCTCCCCCAGCCTGCCCTGCTTGGCGAGCACCCCGGCGTAGCGCGCCCGGGCGTTGATGTATTGCGCACCCTGGCCGACGCTGGAATACCATTTGAGCGCCTCGTCAAAACGCTTGCGCTCCTCGTTCACTTGCCCGAGGTAGAGGCGCGCCGCGTCCGGGTCCTTGTAGTTGATCTCCAGCGCGCGCTTGAGCTGGACTTCCGCCGCATCGTAGTCGTTCGCCTGCATCGCGAGCAGCGCCACCGCCATTGTCACGTCGGGATCCTGCGGATTTTCCTTCACCAGCGTCTCGAACTGCTTGCGCGCTTCCGCGTAATTGCGGGCATTCACCAGCAGCCGTGCATAGCCGAGCCGGACGTCCCTCGCCTTCGGGTAGCTCCCGAGGTACTCGCCAAGGTACTGCACGGCCTCGGCGCTGGAGCGGCGCGCGAGCACCTGTGCCTGGAACAGCGCGGCGGGCTCCCAGTCCGGCCTGAGCTTCAACGCGGCGCGCGCTTCGCTCAGGGCGAGATCCGGCTCGCCGGCGTTCCACGCCGCCTGCGCCAGCGACAGCCGCGCTTCCGGCACCTCGCCATAGGGCCGGGCGAGCGCCTGCATCAGCTTCAGCACCGCGGCCTTGTCCTTGTGGCGCCCGAGCAGCGCGTCGAGCTGCAAGAAGCTCAGGCCGACGTTTTCCCTGTCGGCGGCGAGCCATTTCTCGAGAGACGGCTGCGCTTCCGCGAGCTGCGGCTGGTTGACCAGCAGCGCGGCGATGATCTGGCGCGCCTGCGTCGAGCCGGGGTCCGACTGCAGCCAGATGCCGGCGGCTTCCAGCGCCGCGGACAGGTAGCGTGCGTTCCACGCGACCTCGGTCGCGCGCTGCGCAACGCGCGGATCCCGGGTCTCCCGCGCCAGCTCCAGATAGGCCGGC
>DAIDBG010000309.1 GCA_027310225.1 bacterium
GCCTTGAGGCATTGCTGGTAGTTGCGGCTCATTTCCTGCCACAGCTCGATGACGCAGTTCCACGCCGCCATTTCGTTCGCATCGAGCGGCAGGGGCTTGCCGGCGTAGCGCTTGGCGGACTCGCCCTGCACGAAATGCACGGGCTCCTTGAGCGTTTCCAGGATCTTCAGGCGTTCGAGCGCGGGCAGTTGCGCGGAACCGAGGCTTGCGAGCTGCTGGGTCAGGACGCGTTGCGTCAGCTGGACGTTCGTCAGCGTGAGCTGCTCGATCCAGCTCTTGCAGCTCGCGCTGTCAGTGAATTCCAGAGGGCGCTCAACGGTGGCGAGCGGCTGGGTCATGGCAGGATTCCTTTGGATGTGAAGCACGCGCGGGCCAGAAAAATTTCCCCCGGAGACGATGGCGCCGGCCCGGCGCGTTCACTACCGCTGCCACGCCGCCTTCGTGCGAGGGGTCACGGCTTGCGGCCAACAGCGCACCGCTCTGCGATCAGATTATCCCAAGCAGGACAATGGGGTATGTGAACTAGTTCCCCTGCTCTCAAAAAAACGCCGCGAAGCGCTGGAAATAGTTCACGTTTTTCCAATTCCATTTTTCAGCCGCCCACCGTTATAAATCAGCCGTGGCCTCGCGTCGGGCGGAAACGGACGATGCCGGGCTCTTCACCGTGCGGTCCACGCGCCGTCAGCGGCAGCGTCATCAAGACACGAACGGCGCCCACAGGCCGGCTTCCTCGCTCATCGGATGGAGTCCGGGATCGCGGCGGCGCAGGGCAAAGAGCGGATTGTGCGCCAAATTGACCGCGCGCGTCGAAGTGAAGATAATGCTGCGCGGGCAGACGGCAATGCGCGCCGCCCGCCGTGGTTCCCCGACTCCCTCGCGTGTACGTGCCTCATCCGGCTTACGCCGCGTTGGTCCATAAACACTGACTGAAAAGGACTGAAAGACGATGAACTACGCAATCGAATTCGGACCCGTCCCAACGCTGCCGGTGGCCGAAAGCAACAAGGTGTTTCCCGTCGGCCGCATCTACTGCGTGGGGCGAAACTACGCCGAGCACGCGCGCGAAATGGGGCACGACCCCGACCGTGAGCCGCCGTTCTTCTTCATGAAGCCGGCGGATGCCGTCGTGCCGAATGGCGCGACCATTCCGTTTCCGCGGGCCACCCGGGACCTGCACCACGAGATCGAGATGGTGGTGGCGATCGGCAGGGGTGGGGCCGACATCCCGGTCGAGAAGGCGCTCGACCATGTCTTCGGCTACGGCGTGGGGCTCGACATGACGCGCCGCGACCTCCAGGGCGAGGCGAAGAAAATGGGGCGGCCGTGGGAGATGGGCAAGGCGTTCGACAACTCGGCGCCGTGCACGGCGCTGAAGCCGGCGGCGATGGCGGGCCACCCGGCGCAGGGCGCGATCTGGCTCAAGGTGAACGGAAAGATCGCCCAGAAGGGCGATCTTTCCGAAATGATCTGGAACGTACCGGAAACGATCTCGTGCCTGTCCAGATTGATTACGCTGAGGGCGGGCGACCTGATCATGTCGGGCACGCCGGCGGGGGTGGGGCCGGTCAAGCCCGGCGACCGGCTCGAAGGGCACGTGGATGGCGTAGGCGACCTGACGATTAGCTACGCAAAGTAGAGAGAAACCGCCGAAAGCAGGGGGGCTGAAGAACCGAGTATGCTGAACCCCATTTGAGCCGCCGATGGACGCCGATGAACGCCGATCCAGGCTGGATCAGATAACCGAGAAAATAATCGGCTGCGTCCATCAAGTCAGCAATATCCTGGGTACCGGATTTCTTGAAAAGGTCTATGAAAATGCCTTGACAGTGGAACTCGCGCAAGCCGACCTTCGTGCGACGCAACAACGAAGAATCGAAGTTCGTTACAAGGACGTTATGGTCGGAGACTTCGTCGCCGACATTTTGGTCGAGGAGTGCGTCATCGTAGAGATCAAGGCAGTGAAGACGCTCGACGATGCTCATACAGCCCAGTGTTTGAACTACCTCAAGGCAACCGGGCTACAGGTGTGCCTGCTGGTCAACTTCGGCGCACCGAAGGCAACAGTAAAACGTGTGGTGCGAGGTTTTTGAATTCCATTGTGTGTTCATATCGGCGTGTATCGGCGTTCATCGGCGGCCAAATGGATTTTGAGGTCTAATTTGAATTGATCGGCGGCTAACGAGGAGGCGGAAATGCAAACGCGCAAGCTGGGAAGAAACGGACCGCAGGTATCGGCGCTGGGACTGGGCTGCATGGGGATGTCCATCAGCTACGGCGAGCCTGACGACGAGGAATCCATCGCGACCATTCATCGCGCCATCGAGCTCGGCGTGAACCTGATCGTGACCTCGGACGCCTACGGCAACGGCGTCAACGAGGAGCTCGTCGCAAAGGCGATCAAGGGCCGGCGCGACAAGGTGCTCGTGGCGACCAAGTTTGGTAATCTCGCGCTCGCGGCGCGCGGCGACGCCCCGGCGCTCTCCGGCGGGCATCCGGGCTACGTGCCGCAGGCGTGCGAGAAGAGCCTCAAGCGCCTCGGGGTGGACGTCATTGACATCTACGGCCTGCACCGCGTGGACAGGACCGTGCCGATCGAGGACACGGTGGGCGCGATGAGCCGGCTGGTCGAGCAAGGCAAGGTGCGCTGGCTCCAGCTTTCCGAGGCCGGGCCCCAGACCATCCGCCGCGCGCACAAGGTTCATCCCATCACTGCGGTTGAGACCGAGTATTCGCTGTGGAGCCGCGACGTGGAGAAGGAGATCCTGCCGGTGTGCCGCGAGCTTGGGCTGGGCTACATGGCCTACGCGCCGCTCGGGCGCGGCTTCCTCACCGCGACCATGAAGTCACTGGACGCGCTGCTGCCGAAGGACCGGCGCCGCGACCACCCTCGCTTCAGTCCGGACAATATCCAGAAGAACGCCCGGTTGCTCGCCCCGATCGAGCAGATCGCGGCAGCGAAGAAGTGCACGCCGGCGCAGATCGCGCTCGCCTGGGTGCTGGCGCAGGGCGCGGACATCGTGCCGATCCCGGGCACCAAGCGCCGCACCTACCTCGAGCAGAACTGCGCCGCACTCGACGTGAAGCTCTCCCGGGAAGAACTCGACCGGCTCTCCGCAGCCTTCCCGCTCAACGTCACCGCCGGCACGCGCTACCCCGAGAAGCAACTGGCCGGCCTCGGGATTTGACGGCGGGGCTCTTACCCGCAGAGATCACGGAGAGCCCGGGAAAGCGCTTGACCGGGCCGGCTCCGGGTGATACTTTTATATCACTTCAGTGCTTGCACAGAGAGCGACATGACTACCGCGACGCTGCGCAGATGGGGCGGGGCTATCGCCGTCTCGCTGCCGAAGAAGGTTTTGGCGATGCTCGGCTTGCGGGCCGGGACTGAGGTCGAAGTACGGGTTGCGGAGGGAAATATCGTGCTATCCCCCGCCAGGCGGCGATACCCGCTCGCCCAACTCGAAAAGGAGCAAAGAGCCCTGGAGCGCGTGACGGCCGGGCGCCTTGTGGACAAAGCGTGGCTCAACGATTCGGCGCGCGGGCGGGAACGGCTCTGACGAATGGCGCGAGTACCGGGCCGGGGTGATGTCTACCACATCGACCTCGACCCCATCAAAGGCAGGGAGCAGCGGGGTAAGCGGTTTGTTTTCGTGCTGTCGCCGGCGGAACACAACAAACACGGCCTGGCGATCGTATTGCCCGTGAGCCAGGGCCAGACCCTCGCGCGCAGCACGGGTTTTGCCTGCACGCTCATGGGCGCGGGAACGCAGACGCAAGGCGTCGTGATCTGCGATCAGCCACGCACGCTGGATTTTTCGGCTCGGGGCGCCCGGTTCGTCGAAACGGTGCCTGCCTTCGTCGTCGAGGACGTCCTGAACCGAGTAGCTCCGCTGGTGACATGACTGCGATGTCGCATGCCGATACGCGGTCTTCCCCGCTCATCAGCGAGGAGTACCGGGAGTTGCAGCGCAAGCTGCATGAAAACCCGGGCTACGGCGTCGCGTCCGTTCAGTATGCGCTGCTCGTAGCCGAAATCGTCAGGGTCGTGGGTGCAACGGAAATGCTCGCTACGGGGCGGGCAAGGGCCGTCTGGGCAAGACGCTGCGCGAGAAGTTCGACCTTCGCCTCAAGATCCATCACTACGAGCCGGCAGTAGCGGAGTGGTCCGCGCCGCCCGAGCCCTGCCAGTTCGTTGCCTGCATTGATGTGCTGGAGCACATCGAGCCCGCCCTGCTCGATAACGTCCTCGACGATCTCAAGAGGGTTACAGCGAGGGTTGGCGTGTTCACGGTCCACACGGGGCAGGCGGTGAAGACGCTCCCGGACGGGCGCAACACCCACCTCATCCAGAAAGCGCCCGCGTGGTGGCTGCCCAGGATCCTGGAGCGCTTCGAGCTCGTCACCTTCAACCGCATGCCGATGGGATTCTGGGTCGCAGTCGAGCGTAAACAATAATTCCTGCCACAGAGGGCACAGAGGCCACGGAGGAAATCAAAAGCTATTATAGTTGCATCGGATGCATGTGGCCGTAGGGTGACGAGTCCGCTGCGCCCGGAGCTTGCGTCCCCCGGAAAGATGGCGGGACGGGTCGTCTGGGCTTCCAAGCCTTCAGCCACGGAGATCACGGAGGGCGGATGACTTTGTCGATGCGTTGAGGGGGGGCGCTATCACGCTCGACGCGCCGCTAGGAGGTATGGCAAAATGCCATTATGACGAGTGGCGTTTTGACAAAGTACCGTCCCAGGGCCCTTGGCAGCCTCGTGCGTGCCGCGCTGGCCGAGATGCCGGTGGTCGTCGTGACCGGGCTGCGCCAGTCCGGCAAGAGCACCTTCCTGCAGCGCGAAAAGGGCCTCGCCGGCCGCCGCTACCTGACGCTCGACGACCCCGCGCAGCTCGCCGCCGCACGCTCTGACCCGCAGGCGTTCGTGCGCTCGGAGTCACCCCTCACCATTGACGAGGCGCAAAAATGCCCCGATCTGCTCGTCGCCATCAAGCGGGAAGTGGACCGCGCGCGGCGGCCGGGCCGGTTCCTGCTCTCGGGCTCAGCCAATTTCGCCTTGCTCAAGGGGATCACCGAAAGCCTCGCGGGCCGGGCGCTCTATCTCACCCTGCATCCGTTCACGCGGCGCGAGCTCGAAGGCCGGCTCGCGGCGGCGCCGTTCGTCCGGCGCGCGTTCGATGCTGGGAAACCACCACGGCGGCTCGCGACGGGGGGCATCGAGCCGCGAGCGATCGTCGAAGGCGGGCTGCCGCCGGTATGCCTCGCCGACACCCGGCACCCGGCGCTGTGGTTCAAGGGCTACGAGCAGACCTACCTCGAGCGCGACGTGCGCGAACTCGCCCGCATCGGGGACCTCGTGCCGTTTCGCAGCCTTCTCGTGCTCGCTGCGCTCCGGACCGCGCAGGTCCTCAGCGTGAGCGACCTTGGCCGCGACGCCAAGCTGAACGCAGCGACAACGGCGCGCTATCTCAGCCTGCTCGAGGCGTCGTTCGTGGCGAGGCGGCTCGCTCCCTTTCTCGCGAATCGCGCGAGCCGGTTGATCAAGTCGCCCAAGCTCTATATCGCCGACTCCGGGCTCGCGAGCCACCTCGCGGGCCTCGACGCCTCGCGCCTGAAGACGGGCGACCCCATGTCCGGTGCGCTTCTCGAAACTTACCTCGCGCAGAACCTTGCCGCAATTCTCGACTCCGACTGGCCCGAGGCGAGACTCGGCTACTGGCACGTGCAAGGCCGCCACGAGGTGGATTTCGTGATCGAATCGGGGCGCGACTGCCTTGCGCTCGAGATCAAAGCCGCCGCACGTTGGGACGATCGCGACCTCGCCGGCCTGCGTGCGTTCCTCGACCAGACTCCGCGTTGCCGCGCCGCATTCCTCGCCTACGGCGGGACCGAAACCGTCAAGCTCTCCGATCGGCTCTGGGCAGTACCGCTCGCCGCAGTGCTCGAGTAGATCGGAGGCGATTCCGCGGCGGCGCGCTGCCCTGAGCACAGCCGGCCGCCGTCGGTATCTGGAGTCGGTAGGCCGTCGGATGGCAAAGTTTGCTGCGAACGATGCCCGGCAAAATCCTTAAACGAACGTCTCGCCGCGGGCCGCCCGCTCGGCCATCTCCTGCTGAAACTCGGGCGGGCCGAAGGCCGAGACCGACTGCTGGTTCGTGTAGGCCCCGTTTTCCACGATCTGTTCCGAATAAAGGAGCATGCGGTTGTTCTTCTCCGCGAACTGCTGAAGCCATTTGAGCGCCCGCGGCGGAATTCTTTTCCCGACCGGAACGGCGACATCCACCGGGAATCCGCGCCAGCGCGACTGGTTGAACAGCACGATCACCTTCGAATTGTTCGGCTTCATCCACTCCGGCAGGGGGCTTCCCTCCCTGCGCCAGCCGCAGATAAAGTGAACGCAGGGATCGACGGGACGGTTGGCGTAGTCGTTGCATCCCGTGCCCGTGCTGTGCGGGCACGGGCGCCCGGGATAAACGGGAACGCCGTTCACGCGGATCTGCAGCCAGCCGTCGCAGCAGGCCGTGCACGGCTGGCATTCGCGCGGGCGGGGTTCTTTCGCCAAGACGCATCCTGTTGTATTTGGCCCAAGAGGCAAAAAAACCGCTTAACTGGGCGTGATAGTGTATCGCGTCGAGTCGCGATGCGGCCAGCAAACTCATCCCATCACAACCGGCGAGAGTCCCCTTTGAGTGCAGGGAGAAGGTCGGGATCGGGGCGGGCTGAAAACCTCTTAAAGCATTTTTGCCACAGAGGGCACAGAGACCACAGAGAGAATCGAAAACCGAGTCGGCCTTCGGTCTTGCATTCTCTGTGTGCTCTGTGATCTCCGTGGCTAAGAAGGCGCTTGCGGGGGGGGTCACGACTCGCCCCACCGCCTTCTCAGATCGGCGCGCAGCGCGGCAAGCGCCGGGCCCCACTCGCCGTCGATCGATTGCCGGTAGATCGAAAACCCCGGGAACCACGGCGATTCATCGTCCGCGGCCAGCCAGCGCCATTCGAACCGCCAAGGCCGCCAAGAACGCCAAGAGAATCAAGATAAGATCAAAACCCGATTGAACCGCCAAGGCCGTCAAGAACGCCACGAATATTCAATAAGATTCCAAGGGCGGCAGATTGATCCGAGGAGACCTGTAAGCCCGATTTACCGAGATGGCGTCAACCGGTATGCCGAAGGATCGTTTTCGGCTGAGAAGGAGAACGATGATGACTCGGGAACCGCCCCAAGAAGTGGATGCCGTTGCCGCCAGAGTGATCGGGGCGGCGTTGGAAGTCCACAAGGCTCTCGGTCCGGGATTCCTGGAAACTGTGTACGAACATGCGCTGGCCGTCGAACTCGAGCTTCGGGGGATTTCGTTCGAGCGACAGAAATCCGTTGCCGTGACCTACAAAAGCCGTCCGATCGGTGAACACCGGCTTGACTTCCTGGTGGATGGCAGACTGGTTGTCGAGTTGAAAGCTGTGGAGACGTTTCTGCCGATCCACAAAGCGCAGTTGATCTCGTACTTAAAGGCAGCGAACTTACCGCTCGGCCTCCTGATTAATTTCAACGAAAAATGGCTGAGGAACGGCATCGAGCGTGTCGTATTGACGTAATTCCCCGGCCCCTGAATTCTGAACTGTCGTTCCTCTTGGCGCTCTTGGCGGCCTTGGCGGTTCAATTTTGAATTTGCATTTCTCGGCGTCTCGGCGGTTCTACGCACTTCGCGCGCCGAATTTCGCCAGTAGGTCCTCCCTCAAGCGCGCCAGCGCCGGCCCCCAGTCCCCGTCGAACGCCTGGCGGTAGATCGAAAATCCCGGAAACCACGGCGACGAGCGCTCGGAATTCATCCAGCGCCACTCGGCCCGACAGCGCACGAGCGCGCGCGCTGCCGGACGCAAAGCTCTGGAGGCTGCACGGGGCGAAGGGTAGGCTGGCGAAAGGCTATAATGGACAAACTCGTTGGCAAAGCGTCAATGACGACCGTGGAACTGAAGCTCTCGTTACCCGATCAGCTCGCGCAAGAAGCGCAAGCCGCAGGGCTGCTTACGCCCGAGACCGTCGCGGCGTTGCTCAAGGTGGCGCTGCGCGCGAAGCGCGCGCAGGCGTTTTTTGAGGCAGCAGACGCCTTCGCCGCCGCCAAGCTTCCGCCCATGTCTATGCAGGAGATCCAGGCCGAGGTAAACGCCGTGCGCCAGGCCGCGCTCGAAAATGCGGCTCGTCGTTGACACCAACGTCGTGGTGTCAGCCCTTCTCTGGAACGGGGTGCCGAGGCAACTGCTTGATGCGATTCATCAGGGGCGCGCAGCCGCCTTCACATCGAGCGCTCTCGTCAAAGAGATGGACGCGCAGGTGTTCTGGGCTCGGCGGAGGCATATGATGATAAGAGATTGAATTATATGCAGTTCCCAATGTGTTATCCCGGTTCGTGAAAGGCGGACGCGGGGATCGTGGCTGTTGAAGGAAGACGGGGTGCCAACAGAGGCGGCGTGCCCCGATGCGCTGACATTCCGAGCGGATGCCTCGTGTTGCGCAAACACAACAAACGCCCCAGAAAAACAAGGAAAAGTTCGCGTTTCTGTTGCCGCGAAAGCGGGGCATTAGGCACAATCTTCCCAACCTCACCGCAAGGGGGGGAGTTTCGGCTGTCGCAAACACGTGATGCCATAGCCGGGACAATGGAAAACTTCACAGGAGACGAGCATGAAAAAGAAGTTAATGGTAGTGGCTGTCGCGGGCGCGTTCGCTGCCCCGGCGGTGGCACTGGCGCAGGCGAGCACGGTGCAGATCTACGGACAGATTACCTACGAATACGGGATTGGCAAGCAAGGCGACGCGACGCCCGGCGTAGGACGGCCGGACGTTGACTACGCGGATACCCCGGGTGGCAGCGCGATCGGCTTCCGCGGCGAAGAGAAGCTCGGCGGCGGTCTCTCGGCCTGGTTCCAGTGCGAAAGCTCGGCCGACATTCGCGCCTACGACCAGACCGGGTTCTGCACCCGCAACAGCGCGGTCGGCTTCAAGGGCGCCTTCGGCAACCTCTATTTCGGCCGCTGGGATACGCCGATGAAGCGGGCGCTTAACCAGGGCTCGGTCGGCGCGGAAGAAACCGGATTGCTCGGCATGTCCTTCCTGCCCTTCGGCGGATCCGGCGGTGCGGATGCGCAGGGTAACAGCGATCCCCGCAATCGCCAACGCTGGAAGCGCCGTGAAGCCGGGCTGACGTACTATGAGAGCCCGGTGTTCAACGGCCTCCAGGTGCTGGGCGCTTTCTCTGCAGGCAACTTTGCGGCGGATAATGGTGCCGTGGATGGCGACACCAATGTCAAGCCACGCGTGGTTTCCCTTGCGGGAACGTACAGCGCAGGCCCGCTCGCCATCGGGCTTGGATATGAGCAGCATAAGGAGTTCGGTTGTGCTTTCGATGATCGGGTACGTGATGGTGCCGGTTTGCTGCTCAGCGAGACCATCCGCATCCCCAATACGGGTTGTAACAGCGCAGCCACCTCGAGTCTGGATGACCGGGGATGGGGTATTTCCGCGGCTTACACGTTTGGCACCGTGAAGGTCGGGGCGACCTACCTCGATACGAAGTATGAGACGAGCTCGACCAGGGAGCTCAAGAAGAAGACCTGGACCTTGGGCGCGGATTGGAATATACAAGGACCGCATAACCTCGAAGCGCAGTATGCCAACGCGGGGGACTCCAAGGGAAATAGCCTGGTCGGGATCAGCGGGAATGGCGGTTCTGCAGCGTCTGGGTCGTCCACCGGTGGCGATGCCTGGTCAATCGCGTACCGCTACCAGTTCTCCAAGCGCACGAGTGTCAAGCTGGGCTACGTCAAGGTGGATAACGACGCCAACACCAACACTTACAGGATCGGCAATACGGCGTCGGTCGCGAACGGCGAAAGCTCAAGCTCGTACGCGTTCCTCATCAGGCACCGGTTCTAAACGTAAGACACTCGCCGCTTTCGGCAAACAACGGGCGCTACGGCGCCCGTTTTTTTTGGTGGTGCGCGCCCGGCAGGGCGCGTTCACTTATGACAGGCATTGGCATGGGAACTTGCCGCCGATCCGGACGCTCCGCTATGATGCAGCGATAATCTGCTTGATCCGGAGTCACGATGACTACCCTGGAAGTGAAACTGAACCTGCCCGACAGCTTGGCGAAGGAAGCGCAGCAGGCGGGCCTGCTCACGTCCGAGGCGATCGAACGCATGCTACGCGAGGCAGTGCGCAGCCGCCGCATTGCGCGGCTCGCGGAAGCGCGGCGCAACATCGCCGCCGCTGGGGTCGCGCCGCTGACGATGGAAGAAATACAAGCCGAGATTGAGGCTGACCGCGCCGAGCGGCGCGGGAACGCTACCGGCTGATGCGGCTGGTGCTCGATACGAATGTTGTCGCCTCGGGGCTGCTTTGGAACGGAACGCCAGCCCAGTTGATCGAGGCAGCGCAGGCCGATGAGATAGAGCTCTTCACGAGCCGCGCGTTGCTTGCGGAACTGACGCGCATTCTGCGCCGCGCAAAATTTGCCAAGGCGATCGCTGCCATCGAATCGTCGCTCGATGACTTGGTGCTCGGCTATGCCGAGCTTGCGCAAGTCGTGCACCCACCATCGATCGCGCCGGTGGTGCTCCGCGACCCCGAGGACGATCGTGTGCTCGCCTGCGCTGTGGCGGCCAACGCCGACCTCATCGTCTCCGGCGACCAGCACTTGCTCGACCTGAAAGAGTACGAAGGCATTCCTATCGTCAGCGCAGCGCAAGCGCTCTCCCGCCTGATCGAGCGCTGACAGGTTTATTCCGTCCAGGCTTTCAGGAAAATCTCAACGCAAAGACGCAAAGGGCGCAAAGATGGATGAGAATTACTGGGCGTCGTCAATGTGGATGACGACCGCAACACCAACACTTACAGAAGTGGTAACACCGCGTCGGTCCGGGCCGGGGAAAACTCGAGCGCTTACGCGTTCCACATCCAGCATAACTTCTAAGCGCTTTACCTTTCGGCAAAACGGGCGCTGCGGCGCCCGTTTTTTTCTTGGTGCGCCCGGCAGGGCGCACCTACTTGATGGTGCAAGTCCATTACACGCCTGACAGGAGGAAGTGTTAGCCGAACGGCAAGGGTGTCGCGGGCGACTGCGAATCTGGAGGAAGCTGTAGGC
>DAIDBG010000310.1 GCA_027310225.1 bacterium
ATGCGGACATCCACTGGCACTTCCTCGGTCGAGCCGACCGGTCGCACGTTCTTCTCCTGGATCGCGCGCAGCAGCTTGACCTGCATCGCGAGCGGGAGTTCCGCGACCTCGTCGAGGAACAGCGTTCCGCCATGCGCGGCCTGGAAGAATCCCGCCTTGTCCTGGCTGGCGCCGGTGAACGCGCCCTTCTTGTAGCCGAAGAACTCACTCTCCATCAGATTCTCGGGGATGGCCCCGCAATTGACAGGCACGAACGGCCCATCGTTGCGGGCGCTCTGCTGATGAATCAGCTTCGCGGCAAGCTCCTTGCCGCTGCCGGACTCCCCGGAGATATACACTGGCGCCTGGCTGCGCGCCACCCGCGCGATCATCTCCCGCGCGCGCTCGATCGCCGGGCCGCGTCCAAGCAACTCTCGCGGGACCGTTGATGGCGACTTCACCGGCTTTCTCGGCTTTTCCACGATGCTCAGCTTCAGTGCATGGCGCACGAGGTTGCGCAGATGGTGGAGCTGGACCGGCTTCGACACGTAATCGAACGCTCCCGCCTTCAGCGCCGCCACCGCGTTCTCCGCGCTGCCGTGGGCCGTGATGACCGCAACCGGCACGGCCGGATGGTGCTTGCTGACGTGATCAATCACCGCGAGCCCGTCGCCGTCGGGCAGGCGCATGTCGGTAAGACAGAGGTCGTAGTTGTTCCTGGCGAGCAGCGCGAACGCTTCCGACGTGCTCGCCACACAGTGCGTTTCGAGGCCCATGCGGGTGAGCGTCATGCCGAGCAACTCGCGAATGTCCGCTTCGTCGTCTACGACCAGGACTTGGCTCATGATGCTTCGCTATCCCGCCCTGCAGAGAACGGTGAATTGCGCTCCGGCCGGCGTCTCGATGTAATCCAGCGTTGCGCCATTCGCTTCGCACACCTCGCGCGCGATATACAGCCCCAGCCCGGTGCCGCCCGCCGCGGTGGTGAAGAACGGCTCGAACAGCTGGCTGCGCACCTCGGCTGGAACACCCGGCCCGTCGTCCTGCACGTCCAATTTTACAATACTGCCGGTGCGCTCCGTGGCAACGCGTATGCGTATGCTCGCCCTCCCGCGCCGGCAATGCCGCAGCGCGTTGCGGCAGAGGTTCCACATCACCTGGTTGAGATGGCTGCGGTCGAACAATACCGCGGGATCATCCGCCACCTCGACCGCGAAGACATCGGCGTTGATCCTTTCGGTCTGCGCGAACTGCTCGACAAAGACCCTGAGAAAATCGACCAGCTTGAAGCGCTCGCGGTGCGCGCGCTCGCCGCGGTTCAGCCGCAGCACGTCGTTCACCATGCGATCGAGGCGCCGTGTGTTCTCGTTGATGATGGTCAGCAGCCGCGCCGCGGTACCGTTCTTCGCCGGCTCCTCCTGCAGCAATTCCGCGGCATGGCTGATCGCCCCCAGCGGATTGCGGATCTCGTGCGCGATGTTGGCGGTGAGCCGCCCGAGCGCGGCGAGCTTCAACTGGCGCGCCTGCGCCTGGATGCGCGTCTGGTCCTCGAGAAAGATCACCGCCCCCACCTCCCGGCTCCTGCCGACCGGCACGAAGCGCGCGCTGATGCTGCTGGTGAAAGGCACGCCGGCGCCGCCGTCCACTCCCATCTGTGTGCGCCACCGCTCGAACTGTGCGGCGAGCGCCGGCGCATAGTCCGCGAGGGTCGTCTCGCCGCGCTCGAGCGGCAGCGGCCCCAGCAGGCGTTCGGCGCGCGCATTGAGCTGGCGGATCACGCCGCCTTCATCCACCACCAGAACGCCGTCCTGCATGTCGCGGATCACGAGCTGGTTCACCTGCGCCATGTTCGCGAGATCGATCTCGCGCCGGGCGGCAAGCTGCTCGCTCGCCACGGTGTACTTGGCAAGCGCGTGCGCGAGCCACGCGATCGCGAAATAGGCCCCGGAAAGCAGCCCGGCCTGGATGTACTGCGCTTCGGACGCGTCAAGCCCGAGCACCTCGTAGGTGTGCTCGAGCAACACGCCGATGCCGGCGATCGCCGCGAAGAACAGGGTGAGCCGGCCGCGGCTGATCAGCCCCGCGCCGGCGAGCGTGGTGAGCAGCAGCAACCCCAGGCCGCTGGAAATCCCGCCGCTTGCGAATTGCAGGATCATGACAAACGTAACATCGGCGGCCACCTGGAGGGCGAGCTGCAGCGTGAACCGCCAGCGCGCGCTGACCAGCACGAAGCAGCCGATGCTGAACACCACGTAAGCGATGTCCGCGATGACGAACAGCCGCAGATCGCGTGAGCCGAACCACAGGCTGGATCCCCAGATCGCCACGCTCAAAAGCAGCACAAGGGCGACGACCAGGCGGTAAACGTTGAAGAAGAACAGGGAGCGCCAGAACGGCTCGGGATACTCGCCGTAGGCAACGGCGGCATCCGCTCCCCATGGCAGCGGCCGTGCTGTATCCACCGGACTCATGTGAAGAGATCTAGCGTGCGGACTGGTGCTCCCGCTGGTGCTCGGGGGAGCAGTAGAAATCGTCCCCCACGGCGACGCTCTCGCCGCGCGGCAGGTGCACGCCGCACCGTGCGCAACGCACCATGTCCTCCCCCGCGCCGGGCTGCGGCCGCGGCTCATCGCGCTCGACGCGCCGGCGGTAGCCCTTCAGGACCCAGTAGATGAGCAGCAGCCCGAGGACGAGTAGGATGATTTTTGCCAAACGCGGCTCCACTGACGACGGGTTTCTTGGTTGACCTAGTGTGCCGCAACGCCGGCAGCGCGTCGAGCCCGGCCGCCGCTCAGCGCGGCAGTGGGCGGACCTGCGCGTGCGCGGCTTCCGGATCGACGGCCAGCGCTTCCAGAAACCGCGAAACCAGATTGTAAGCGGCGATGGTCGCGGTGAGCTCGACGATCTGGCGCGGGGAAAAATGCGGGCGCAGCGCGTCGAACACCACTTCGGGCACGTGGACCTCGCGCGTCATGGCGTCGGTATAGGCGAGCACGGCGCGCTGCGCGTCGCTGAAGAGAGCAGATCCGCGCCAGTCGTCCAGCGCGGCGACCTGTGCCTCGGTCACGCCCTCCTTGAGCGCGAACGGGACGTGCGCCCGGTACTCGTACTGCGCGCCGTTGACGACCGCCACGCGCAGGATGGAAAGCTCGCGGTAGTCGCTGCGCAGCTCGCACATCTGGCGGATCGCCGTGAGGAGGCTGAGCCACCCCGCGGCCACCGGTGGGCTGTTCAGCAGCATCCGGTAGAGGTTGAGCATCCGTCCGCCGCGCTCGGCGCGGATGCGCTCCGCGAGCGCCCGGATTTCCGGATCGCTGTTCTCGTCGGCGTAGGGCACGCGCGCCATGTTCGGCCCCGCAGGAATCCCCGGAGTTGGAGAAAGATGGTCGGGGTGAGAGGATTTGAACCTCCGACACCTGCGTCCCGAACGCAGTGCGCTACCAGGCTGCGCTACACCCCGACTGACAGCGGTCAGCTATCGGCATTCGGCTCTCAGCAAAAAAATCGCGCGGGCCGGCCGCGCAGGAGGTGGGTGGCTGAAAGCTGACTGCTGATGGCTGCCAGCTAATACGTTCGCGTCACCGCGAAATCGGCCAATTGTAGCAAATATTCGCGGTATGTTGAATTTGACATGGCTGCAATCGCCGCGCACGCGGTGCGCGATTCGGCGCGCGCCTGCTCGCGCGCGTAGTCGAGCGCCCCGGTCGCACGAATCGCCTCGATCACCGCCGCCAGCTCGTCGCGCCCTCCGTGCTCGATGGCACGCCGCACGAGCCGCGCCTGCTCCGGTGTTCCGCGCTGGATGGCGTAGATCAGGGGCAGCGTCGGCTTGCCCTCGGCGAGGTCGTCGCCGACGTTCTTGCCGATCATCCCCTGCTCGCCCGAGTAATCGAGCACGTCGTCGATCAGCTGGAAGGCTGTGCCGAGATGGGTGCCGTAGCTGGCAATCGCGTCTTCCTGCGCGCGCGCTGCGCCGCCGAGGATCGCGCCCAGCCGTGTCGCGGCCTCGAACAGCTTCGCCGTCTTGCAGCGAATCACCTCCAGGTAGCCGCGCTCGTCGGTGTCGGGATTGCGGCAGTTCATGAGCTGCATGACCTCACCTTCGGCAATTACGTTGGTCGCGTCCGCCAGCACCTGCAGCACGCGAAGGCTGTCGACGCCCACCATCATCTGGAAAGCCCGTGAATAGACGAAATCGCCGACCAGCACGGCCGCCGAGTTACCAAACAGCGCATTGGCGGTGGCGCGGCCGCGGCGCAGATCGGATTCGTCCACGACATCGTCGTGAAGCAGCGTTGCGGTGTGAATGAATTCGACCACCGCCGCGAGCTCGTAGTGGTGTCTTCCCCTGTAGCCAAACGCCCCGGCGGAGAGCAGCAGCAGCATCGGACGCAAACGCTTTCCGCCGCCGCCTACGATGTATTCCGCCACCTGGCGGATCAGGGCCACTTCGGAGTGCAGCCGGCTGCGGATCACGTCGTCCACGGCGCGCAGGTCCGCCGCAATGAACTCGCGTATCGCTTCCAGTGCCACGTTCCCGCCACCACGAAAAAGAGGGTGATGATACCAGCAACCCCCCGCCGGGCGCGCAGGACGGGGGGAGCGGGATCACCGACTGCGGGGATCAAAAGGGGCGTCGCCCCCTTTTTTCAACACGCTGCTGACCGTTTGACGGCAAACCCCAACCGCCAGTTCTGCCGCAAAGGTTTTCTTTGACTAAAGGGCGCGATTTTTGTAGAATGCGCGACTTTCCCATACCGGGTTGCGGCTTCAGCGGGTAACGCCATGTATGCGGTGATCAAAACCGGCGGCAAGCAGTATCGCATCAGTGCCGGCGAAAAACTCAGAATCGAGCAGATCCCAGCCGAAATCGGGCAGGAGATCGTGCTCGACCAGGTGCTGATGGTGGCCGACGGCGAGGCGGTCCGGATGGGCACGCCGCTCA
>DAIDBG010000313.1 GCA_027310225.1 bacterium
CGTAACCGTAGATCAGCAGCGCGAGCAGCGTCCCCGGGTGATGCGCCTCGCTGCCCCGGCCGGCATCCCGGCGCACCAGCCCCGAGAGGTCCAATGCCTCGACCACATCGACCACGTCGCGCGCCAGATGCCCTTCGGGCAGCCACTCCTGCACCGACGGCGGCAGCAAATACGCAGTCTCCCGGTCAACCTGCACGAATCGGCTCATCGGCATGCCTCGCGATCGACTTCTCCTTGCCCCGCTTAACGTACCAGAGCCATGCAGAATGACAGCAACCACTTCCAACCCGCTTTTCCATTTAGCAGCTTGTCGGGGCAGCGAAAGCCCGACAAGCTGCTAGCCCCGATTATTCACGATTCACCATTCACCCGCATAAGCGCGCGCAGGCGCTCGAGGATCGCACGATTGACCGGGTGCGCGGGATCGGCCTGCGCGGGGATCATGGTGAAGTGGCCCGCGCCTTCGACGACGATTCTCTCCACCGCGCAGCCCGCGCGCTCGCACACCCTCGCATACGCGGCGTTCTCCTCCAGCCAGGCCGGCGACTCATTCCCGCCCACCGCGAGGATGACCGGAACGGGGCACCGCGGAGGATGGAACATCGGGCTGTTCCGGCGGACCATTTCCGGCTTCAGCCGGATTTCTGCATTCACGGAAATGTGCAGCGGTGCGCCAGTAGCCGCCGTGCAGGTACACCGTAATCGGAGCCGATCCGTTCCCGGCGCGGTAGACGTCGAGCAACTGGCGCGGTCCGGGCCCGTAGCGGATGTCGTATTCGCCCGCCAATCGGCGGCGGGCCTCTTCGCTCAGCCTGCGCCGGCGCTCGTGCTGCGCCTCGATGTCGCTCGCCCCGGCGCGCGGATTGTATTGCCGCTCGATGTCGTGCCGCCAGTCGCGCCAGCCCATGATTCAAACCCCCTGACTAAGCCCTAAGTGATTGGCCCGCAGGATACCAGCTTCGGCTCAATCACTCAGTCACTGCCTCTATTCCCGCTCGCGCACCGGCACGCGCGGTGCGAGCGCACACAGCAGTTCGTAGCCCACGGTTCCCGCCGCCTCCGCGACCTGTTCCACCGGCACGCCCCCGCCCCATAGCACGACGCGCGACCCGACGCGCGCTTCCGGAATCCCGGCGAGATCGGCGCACAGCATGTCCATCGAGACGCGCCCCAGCGTGCGCGTCATGCGCCCCTCGACCTCGACCGGCGTTCCGGTCGGCGCATGGCGCGGATAGCCGTCCGCATAGCCGCAGGCGACGACGCCGACCCGCATGTCGCGTTCCGCGGCGAACAGGCCGCCGTAGCCGACCGTATCGCCCCGCCCCAGGTCCCGGACCGCGATGAGCCGGCTCTCCAGCGTCATCGCCGGCCTCAATCCGAGCTCGACGCCGGTGCTCCCGGTAAAAGGCGAGCAGCCGTAGAGCATGATGCCGGGCCGCACCCAGTCCCGGTGGGTCCCGGGATAACGCAGGACGGCCGCGGAGTTGGCGAGGCTCGCGGGAAGCCCGGCTCCGTTTGCCAGCCGCTCGAAGAGGTCCATCTGCCACTGCACGCCGCGCGCCTCGTCGGCGCTCGCGAAATGGGTCATCAACGTGATGCGGGAGACGCCGGGATTCGACTGCAGCGACCGCAGCGCGTCCGGGAACTGCGCCGGGGGGAAACCGAGCCGGTTCATGCCGGTGTTGATTTTCACGAACACCTCGAGCGCCGCCCCGGGCGGCAGCTCGTCCAGCATCCGCAACTGGTCGCGACCGTGCACCACGATCGCGAGGCCGTGGCGCACGATCTCCGGCAGCTCGCGCGGCTCGAACAATCCCTCGAGCAGCAGGATGCGCTGTCCGAAGCCCGCTTCGCGCAACGCAACCGCGGCATCGAGCTCGAGCAATGCGTATCCTTCCGCCCCGGACAGCGCCGACGCCGCGCGCATCAGGCCGTGCCCGTAGGCGTTGGCCTTGATCACCGCGAGCGTCCGCGAGCGCGGCACGTGCCGGCGCACGACCGAGAGGTTGTGCTTCAGCGCGGCAGTGCTGATGGTGGCGAAGAGAGGGCGCACAAGCTAAAGGATGAAGGCGGAAGGCTGAAGGATGAATTGGAGATGGGTCCGCCTGAACGATGACCTGATTTTGAGTTCCGCACCGCGGGTGTCATCCTTCATCCCTCATCCTTCATCCTTCGGTAATGGCGGGCAAACACCACCTCCAGCTCGTCTATGACCTCGCTGGCCGCGCGGCCCTCGAGCGCGTGCTGCGCCACGAACCGGGAGGCTTCGCCCAGGAGCCGCCGGCGGTCGAGCATCGGATAGGTCCGCACGAGGCGCCGGATCGCCATCGTGACCGTCTCGGAAGCCGGGCGCGGCAGAGGGAGCGGCTCCCGCGAGGCGCGCTCCCCGGAGGGCCCGCGCGCGGCGAGGAACTCCGCGAAGGCGATCAACTGATCCTGCTGCTCCGGCCTGAGCCGCTCGAAGAGGTCGAGCAGCTTCTGCTCCTCGCCCCTCGCCTTGCCGGGATCATCCGCCATTCGTCATCTGCCTCATCTTCGCGGTGGCAAACTCGACGAACGTGGTGAGCAGCCTGGAGCGGAACTTCTCCTTCGGGTGGACGAAGGAAAAGGTCCGGATCAGCCGCGGCTCGAGCGGCACCGCGGCGAGCGTCCCCAGCCTGCGTTCCTTGGCCACCGTCGCGCGCGAGACGATCGCGACGCCGAGGCCGGTTTCCACGACCCCCTTGATCGCCTCGATGCTGCCCAACTCCATCACCACGTTGAGGTCCTCGAGCGCGACCTTGCAGCGCAGCAGGTAGTGGTCGGTGAACTCGCGCGTGCCGGAGCCGAGCTCGCGATTGACGTAGGGCTCGCCGGCGAGCTGCCTGGGCTTCACGCTCTGCATCCCCGCGAACTTGTGGTCGGCCGCGCAGACCAGCACCAGCTCGTCCTCGCAGCAGACCTCGGTGCGCAGGCTCGGCAGGTGCGAGGCCGACTCGATCAGACCGACGTCGAGCGCGTGGTCGGCGACGCGGCTCTCGATCATTTCCGAGTTGCCGACCGTCATGTGCGCGTGCACCAGCGGGTACTGCGCCTTGAATTCGCCCAGGATGCGCGGGAGGATGTACTGGGCGACGGTGAGGCTCGCACCGAGCAGCAGCGGCCCCCCCATCGCGCCGGTCAGCTCGCCCACGCGCTTCTCCATCTCCTCCGACATCCCGAGTATGCGCTCGGCATAGTCCATCACCATCTGGCCCGTCGGCGTGAGCGCGATGCGCCCGTGGCTGCGCTCGAACAGCCGCGTGTTGAACTGTCCCTCGAGCTGCTTGATCTGGAACGTCACCGCCGGCTGCGTCATGCAAAGCTGGTCGGCGGCCTTGGTGAAGCTCAGGTGCTTCGCGACGGTATGGAACACTTTCAATCGCCTGTCGGCCATCGTCTGCGCGCGGGGTAAGGCCGGGATGGAAGCGCGGAACCCGCTTCCGTCCAGACCACTTCACGCCTCGCTCTCCTCCAAAAATGGGCTAGCCCCGATCATTCATGAACAGGATCCTCGTGCAGGGTCGCAAGACACTTCGTCGCGCACGTATCGTCGGAGCATCCTGTGTTGGTGAATAATCGGGGCTAGTATTCAACCACACTTTCCTGAAACAGCCTACCCGCTTGCCGGACTTTCGCCCCGACCAGCCGCCGTAACGGACCGATTCGTTCAGGCGGAGCGCCGGGTCCGACAGGCGCCGAGGCGGCCCCCCGATGAGCCCGGTGAATTATGGTATAAAGCGCCTGCCCTCCGATAACCAGAAGCGAGCCCGTCGCTCACCGCATGCCGTTCGGCTTCTACCTTATCATGGCGGCGCAGTTTTTTTCGTCGCTCGCCGACAATGCGTTGCTGGTGGCGGCGATCGCGCTGCTGATACAGATGGCGGCGCCCGAGTGGATGACGCCGCTGCTCAAGTTCTTCTTCACCGTCTCCTACGTTGCATTCGCGGCCTTCGTGGGCGCCTTCGCCGACTCGATGCCCAAGGGCCGGGTGATGTTCATCACGAACCTGGTGAAGATCGCGGGATGCCTGCTGATATTCGTCTTTGCGTGGATGGTGGAAGCGGGCGACTCCCCGTACGTCCCGGTGCTGGTCGCCTACGGCGTGGTGGGGCTCGGCGCCGCGGCCTACTCGCCGGCGAAATACGGCATCCTCACTGAGTACCTGCCGCCCCAGAAGCTTGTCGTTGCCAACGGCTGGATCGAGGGCCTGACGGTCACCTCGATCATTCTCGGCACGCTGCTCGGCGGCGTGCTGATCAGCAACGCCGTGTCCGGAAGGCTGCTCGCGCTCGATTTCCCGTGGATTGATACCGGCGTTGACACGGCGCCTGAAGCGGCAATCCTCGTGATCGCCGCGCTCTACATGATCGCCGCGATCTTCAACCTCTACATCCCGGATACCGGCGTGGATCACCGCGAGCCGAGCAGAAACCCGCTGTTCCTGGCGCACGAGTTCGCGCATTGCGTCCGGCTGCTGTGGACCGACAAGCTGGGCCAGATTTCGCTCGCCACCACCACGCTGTTCTGGGGCGCGGGTGCGACGCTGCAGTTCATCCTGCTCAAATGGGCGGAAACGGCGCTGGGCTACACGCTGTCGCAGGCCACCGTGCTGCAAGGTATCACCGCGGTGGGCATCGCGATGGGTGCGGTGACCGCGGCGAAATTCATACCGCTCAGCCGCTCGGTGAACGTGGTGCCGGTCGGCATCGTGATGGGGCTGATCGTGATCACAATGGTCTTCGTGAGCAGCGTGACGATTGCGATCCCGCTCATGGTGCTGATCGGCATGCTCGCGGGCTTCTTCGTGGTGCCGATGAACGCCCTGCTGCAGCACCGCGGCCACATCCTCATGGGTGCCGGCCACTCGATCGCGGTGCAGAACTTCAACGAGAACCTGAGCATCCTGGCGATGCTCGGGCTCTACGCACTGCTGATCCGCCTCGACTTCTCCATCTACGCGGTGATCATGCTGTTCGGGCTGCTCGTCGCGACCACCATGGCGCTGGTGCGGCTGTGGCACCTTAGCAACGTGCGTAACGGCCCGCTTCCGGTGATCCCTTCCGACACTCCCCACTGAAACCCCCACCCTGCCCTCCCCCTTGCCAAGGGGGAGGGTTGAGGTATTGCTATGGGTTTACCTACTTGCCAAGGCCCTGTCCTCCCCCTTGGCAAGGGGGAGGATAAGGAGGGGGTTAGACCGCCTGGAACTTCAGGCGCTTCACCTTCTCCATATTGACGCCCTCGATGCGGATCAACTGAGTGGGGCCCGTGCGCTTCGGCGAATGGAGGTCGCCCTCGTTATAGACGTGCGCGACGCTCGGCGTGAGCTTGTAGGTCCTCAGCTTGCGCACCCTGCCCGGCTTCCCGGGCGTGGCCTTCTCCAGCAGCTGGTAGTCGCTCATCTCGGTCTCGCCGGCGACCTGGCCGTAGATCGCCCAGGAGGGGCCGTGATCGTGCGGCGGGGACTCCTTCGCGCCGCGGTACTGGTGCGCGAGGATGCAGAAACCGAGCTCGGGGTCCTCGTAGAGGATCTTGCGCTCCGGCGTGGCGTCGTCCAGGTGCTTCGCCGTGAAGGACGCGTCCGTCAGCACGGACTGCAGCAGAGCGCAGACCTTGCCGCGCCCCGCCGGTCCCGGCTCGGCCTTCAGGATGTCATGGCACCTAGCCGCGAACTGCTCCAGTGTGTGAGTCATCGCATTCTCCTTTGCCTGATTTCGCCATCGTTCCTCAGCCGTGCGCCTTGCGGCCCGCCATGCAGCGGGAAGGGCTGTCGCACATGTTCAGGTGCCGGTCACCGCTTTCTCAAGCCAGTCGCAGACCGTGCGCGCGAAAGCGGATTCGACGCCGTTGTAGAAATGATCGCCGCCGGCGATGACCGCCAGCGTCGCCCGCGCTCCGGCCGCCGCGGCCACCGCCTCGGCGGGATAGGAACCGGACGCCTCCCCGGCCCCGCGCAACGCGAGGATGGGCCCGGGATAGCGGCGTGCGCTCTCCACCGTCGCGGGCACGTTCTCGGACAGGTCCACCCAGCTCGCGGCCGTGATCGCGTACCACCATCCGGGCAGGCCGATCATCTGATCGCCGCGCCCTTGCGCGACCAGGCGGCGCGCTTCGGTATCCACCTCGGCATGGCGCTCGCCCGCGAGCATGCCGCGGCGGGAAACCTCCGGCAAATACCCGCGGCCGCCCGCCCCCGCCGAGCACAGGGCCAGTGCGGCGACCTCGCCGGGATGCGCGGCGGCATAGGCGGCCGAGCTGATGCCGCCGAAGCTGTGGCCGATCAGCGCGATCTTCGTGTAGCCGCGCCGCCCGAGCTCCGCGATGCCGCCGGCGATGTCGAGCTGGCTGTCGCCGAACTTCTCCCAGGCCCCGCCGTGGGATTCGCGCCCGTTGCGGATGCCGCCGAGGTCGTGTCCCCGCCGGTTCATCGCGAGACTGCTCCAGCCGAGCGCGGCCAGGTGCGGCGGCAGGATGCGGCCCGGCCCGGTGTAGAAGTTCATCACCTTGCCGTGGACCAGCAACGCCGCGCGCCCACGGCCCGGGGTTTCCGGGGTACAAACCACCCCGTCGAGCGGAAATCCGTCGGAGGCCCTGAACGTGATGAGTTCGGTTTGCATCGGGCAGGCGCCTGCTGCGTGTGATCCGCAATCGGCCAGATCAACACCGGATCAACCGCGTTTGCGGGAGCCCGCCTGCGATATAAACGTCCTGCGGTCCCGGTCCGCCGGCGACCGCCACATGAATGTGGTCGGGGCTTTGGGTGCGGTAGAGCATGCCGTTCTCTCCGCGTCCCGCAGCGCGCTCCATGGCCACGAAGTCCGCCGCAAAATGATTCTCCGCCACTCGCGCCAGCTCCCACAGCCGCTGCCGGATGTCCCGCTTCGTGAGCCCCGCCTCGTGAAGGGAGCGCGCATGGTTTACGCCGAGGAGCAGCAACACGCCGTCTCCGCCCCCGTACATCGGCGGCATATTGGTCGCAATCTGCCTCAGGATTTCCTCCGGGCCCACGCCTTCGCCGCCGGAAATGTTGCAGTAATTGGACGCCTTGAACGCCGTGATCGTGCTGTCGCCCGCCTGGAAGCCCTGGTCAACGTGAAAGGGCGTCCACGGATTTTCCTCCTCGTTCTCACCGCAGAGGAACGTGTAGCGCAGGGGCGAAGCAAAGCTGGATTTGGAATACACGCCGGGCAGCGCGCCGCCGGCGTTCTGCAGAATGAGACGGATCGCGCGGCCGATGGTGGCGTTTGCGCGCCACCCCGGCCCGAGGCAGCCGGTGCCGCAGTTGACGTCCAGTTGCTTGCGGATGGGTCCGTTGACGAGGAAGAACGGCGTCATCGGATTGGTCGTGACCTGGATGAACTCCAGCGGATAACGCCGGTCCGTGATCGCTTCGACGGCGGCAATGATCACGGGCATGTATTCCGGGCGGCAGCCGGCCATCACGGCGTTCGTCGCGATCACCTCGACGGTCGCCTGCCCTTTGCGCGGCGGGAGCAGGGCGACGGCGGCGTCAGCCGGGCGGCCGGATGCCGCAACAAAGCGGCTCACCAGGTCCGGCGTGGCCGGAATGACGGGAAGACCGTCCGTCCAGCCCTGATCGTAGGCGTGCTCATAGGCGCCGAGCATGATCTCCGCGACCGATGAGCCTTCAATGCGGCTGCTGCTTTGTCCCACCTCGTGATCCCCCTTCGCTTGAACGGCGCCCGCGGGACGCTGCGACCCCGGGTTGTCTCGTCAACCCATTCATGAATAAGCGGGGCTAAACCGGACGGGCTGCGCGCACCACGCCTCTGGGATGGATTTGTGCGGCCGCGAGATCCTTGAGGCTGCGTTCGATCGCCGCCGGCGGCTGGGTCAGCCCGAATACCACGGTGTTAATCATGGCGAGCGCGCGCTCGTTCAGGCTCGCCTCGTCCAGCTGCCGTATCGGATTGGGTGTTTCTGCGATGACGACGTGCGGGCAACCCCTGGTGGCGGCGATGCGCCGCCCGAAGCTGGTAAACGCGTCCGTCGTGATCATGACCGTTGGCACACCCCGTTCCTCGAGCGCCGGCGTGACGTGGCTACACCACGTCGTGCACGACCCTCAGTCGCCGGTGGCGGTGATCACCACATCCGCGCGCTTAGCAAGATCGTCAAGCTGCCCGCGAATGGCGTCAATCAGGCCGCCGGTGCGCTGCGGCAGCTCGCGCGCAGGCTGCTCCAGAACCAGCCCTTTCAGCCGGTAGCGCCCGGCGAGCAGGCCACCCACCGCCTGCAGGATCTCGACAGCCGACGGCCGCCAGTTCGGAAGCAGCGCGACGACGCGGCCATTCAGCGTCTCCGGGCGCGGCGCCAGCGGTATGCCGGCGGTCGTCTCGTCGAGATACACGGGGAGCGGTGAGAGCATGGTGAGAGATAACGAGGCCACGGGATACTCCTTTCCTGTCTGCGGGGATGCGGCGGGGACGGAGCCGGTATTTCGCGCGCTGCAAGCATCATTTTCAACACGATCAGCGATTCGCGTGCGTACGCATCATTCCTTCCCGCGCCGCCACCGTCAAGAGGACGGGCGCAACTTCCGGGAAGACACATTAACTATCCTCGTGCAAATGCCTGACAGCGCATTTGCCGCTGTCCAATTCCCCTCTCCTCTCGGGAGAGGGGGAAGGGGTGAGGGGTCGAGCGGCGTCGAGCATTTTCACGACGCTCGTTAGTACGCGGTGAGGCCCCCGTCCAGCAGCAACGTCTGGCCGGTCATGTATGCCGCCTGCGGGCCCGCCAGATAACATACCATTGCCGCCACTTCTTCCGAGGTGGCAAACCTGCGCAGCGGTACCCGGGCAAGCATTTTCTCGCGCACCGCGAGGTCTGCCACTACTTCCTGACGGATCGGGGAGGGCGTGTCAACCTTGCCTGGTGCAATGGCGTTGACGCGCACGCCGTATTCGGCCCATTCGATCGCCAGCATTCTGGTCATCTGGATGACCGCCGCCTTGGATATGCCATAGGCCGACTGGCCCGCGGCGCCGAGAATTCCGTGTGTCGAGGCGATGCTGATGATGCAGCCCGGCCGCTTGTTGTTGATCAGGTGGCGCCCCATCTCCTGGCTGATGAAAAAGGTACCCGTCAGGTTGACTGAAATCACCGATCCCCATTCCTGTGGAGTAATGTCGAGCGCAGGCTTGATCAGCGGAATGCCGGCATTATTGACTAACACATCCAGTCGGCCCAACGCATGAACCGCGCCGGCAACGGATTGTCCGATGCTGGACCGGGATCGAAGATCGAGCACCAACGGCACTGCCCGCCCGCCCGCCGCCTCGATCCCAGATACTGTATCGCCGAGCATATCGGCCGCCAGATCGGTTACGGCTACATCGAACGCGTTACGGGCGAGCGCCACCGCAGTCGCAGCGCCTATTCCGTACGAAGCACCGGTTACGAATGCCGTTCGGCGAGCTGGCGGAAAGCTCATTCAGATTACTTTCTTCCGGCGCCATTTCCTGGGACGATCGCCCGGGTAAGCCAGCCCGCTGGCGGTCAATCCCAAGTTGACCATCAGCTTTGCCAACTCGATGGCGCATCGGTAGCCTTCCAGCACCGGAATCTCCCATCCAATCTCGTGGAGCCGCTTTTCGAGGTACGGCTGCATCCAGAACAGCGCGGAGCAACCGAGAGTGATGACCTCGGCCCCGTCTTCCTCAATCGCAGCGATGG
The DNA here is from genome assembly GCA_027310225.1 of bacterium. Taxonomy (GTDB): domain Bacteria; phylum Pseudomonadota; class Gammaproteobacteria; order Burkholderiales; family SG8-41; genus SG8-41. The sequence continues at coordinate 9,721 of DAIDBG010000313.1, forward strand.
CTTCCGTGACGGCCCCCTCGAGCATCTCCGAGGTTTCCCCGGCCAACACGGCTTCCTTCTGTTGCGCCAGATGTACCTCCGGGTAGCCGGGTCTCGGATGGGGCATCTGGAGATTGCGGATGGACGCGCAGCGCTCGGAAAAGCGATGCTGGATCACAAGGCTGGCGTAGTAGCTGCTATGGCTCTCCGCGAGATCAACCACGCTGAACTTGTTGCCGAGCATGGAAGCCATGTGCATCTGCGAAGATGCACAGGATGTCACGGGAATTCCGTACTGCCTCGCAATCTCCCGCGATGGCTGGAATCCGGGTTCGCCGCCGCCGAGCAGGACAATCGCATTGTATTTCCCGCTCTTGCAGGCTTCGCGCACGATGCCCAGCCGTCCGGCCGCCGCATGACAGAATTCTTCCTGATTCTCCACTTGCCAATCCCCGTAGGTCGTCAATGCTCCGGGGTGCAGGTCCCATTCGACATCCGCCAGCAGATGGCGGATCTGGTCATGATTTTGCAGGGATTTCTCCTTTGGCCCTTCAAGGGAGCGATGACGATAGGCGGAGTTCGCCGGCAACTGGAATGCCTGGATCAGGATAAACCGGTATTTCTTCTTTTCGTCTTGCATTTTTGCGTAAGGAGCGGGTCGGGCCAAAGTCCGACACGCTCCTATCGAGCGTCGTGAAAATATCTGACGCCGCTCGGCCCCTCACCCCTTCCCCCTCTCCCGAGTGGAGAGGGGAAATGGACAGCGGTAAATGTGTTGTCAGTCATTTACCGAAGGCTCGTTAGGCCGCCTCATAATAGGTGGTGAATTTGGCCGTCGTCGCCCTGGCGTTCGGATCGGTTCTAACGTTGATCACAGCCGGTATGCCCTGCCTGGCGGCAGCACTGGCGCGCTCGAGCGCTGGCCGGATGTCGTGTGGCTGTTCAACGTACTCCGCATAGCAACCCAGGGCTTGCGCCATCTTGTCATAGCGGGTGAAACCGAGATCGCGCCCGACCCGCTCTCGCTTCGGATCCGACGTCCAGCCTCCATTCAAGCTGATGACGGTGATCACGGGAAGCCGGTGTCTGACGGCTGTGTCGAGCTCCATCATGTTCAAGCCAAACGAACCATCGCCGTGCAGACAGATCACCTGCCGGTCGGTGCGTGCTGCCTGGGCTCCGATGGCATAGGGAAGTCCCACGCCCATCGTGCCGAAGGTTCCCGAATTGAGACGATGGCCGGGCAGGTAACAGGGAATTGATTGCCGGCCGAAATTCAGGATCTCCTGGCCATCAACCACCAGAATCGCCTGCCTGTCCTTGAAGTCCCTGATCTCCTTGCACAGGCGCAGAGGATGGATCGGATTCTGGTCGGTGCCCAACTTGATTTCCTGGGCCTGATAACGCTGCTGGTGCGTTTCCGCCAGCCTGCGCCGCCACGCGTCGAACAGACCGGGGTGGATACGGCCAGCGTTGGCCGCATTGAGTTGTTCCACAACCCGTTTCGCATCGCCGACAAGACCGACATCCAGCCGCGGCGTGGACGCGACTTCCGTTTCGTCAATGTCAATGCGGATGAACTTCGCCTGCGCGTTGAACCGCGGCGGACGCGCATGGCTGATCACGTAATTGATGCGGGTTCCCACGATCAGAACGACGTCTGCTTCCTTGAACGCAACGTTGCGAGCAGTCAAATAGCAGTACTCGTGATCCTCCGGAATGACGCCGCGACCCTGCGGCGTCGTGTAGAAGGGAATGCCCGCCTTATTGACGAAGGCGTACAGCGCGGAGGCCGCTTCCGACCAGATGACTCCGCTTCCTGACAGCACGATAGGCCGCTTCGCTCCGGCCATCAGCGCAATCGCGCGCTCCACCATGGCGGGATCACCCGCCGCGCGCCCGCGCTCGGCGCCGCGTTCGTATTCGGGCCACACGATTGAACTTTCTTCCACCTGGTGGTGCAGGATGTCCCCCGGCACATCCAGATAGACGGGACCCGGCTTGCCCGAGACGGCGGTCTTGAACGCCTTGTCGACCAGCTCGGGAATACGTCGCGCTTCATAGACCCGCTCCGCCCACTTTACCAGCGGACGCATCGCAGCAACCTGGTCTAGTTCCTGAAATGCCCCCGTGCCCCATTCCCGCAACGGACTCGAGCCGGCAATCGCGACAACCGGGGTGCAATCCATAAACGAGGTGGCGAGTCCAGTGCCGAAATTGAGGGCTCCCGGTCCGGATGCGGCCATGCATACACCCGGCCGGTTGAGTACCCGTGCGTAGGCGTGCGCCATCATCGCGGCTGCCTGTTCATGACGCACGTCAATGGCACGGATGCCCTCGGCAACGCAGGCCCTCTCGGTAGTGAACATCGGGCCGCCCATCAAATAGAACAGGGTCTCTACCCCTTGCCGCTTCAGGGCTTTGCCGAGGAGTTCGGAGGCGTGAATAGTCATTGGCTTTATTCTCCCATTTGGCGCATCAGCTAGAATCGCCTGCCAAAAATGGCAAATCTAAGTCCGACAGGCTGCCAGACCAAGCCACTCGGATAACACTTCTTCAGTGTGTTGCCCCAATAAAGGCGAGCTTCGCACCGGCACGTGAGACTCTGACATCTTGACCGGCCATGCCGGAATCGTGATCGGCCCGCGCATCGGATGCTCGATGGTCGCGAACATTCCGTGCTTGCGCAACTGCGGATCGTCGGCGAGCTCCTGTATGCCGAGAACCGCCCCGGCCGGCACCCCTGCACGCTGCAGCGTTTCCATCGCCTCGATCTTGGTACGCTCCCGGCACCACGCGGACAACAACGCATCAACCTCGTTGACATGTTCAATCCGCGCCTGGGGACTTGCAAACCTCGGATCGTCCGCCAGATCCTCGCGGCCGATGACCTTGAGCAGCCGCTGCCACTGCCTGTCCGTTCCGCGCGAGGTGTAGATGAATACATAGTCGTCAGGCCCGCCCGGCCTGCACGCATAAAGCTCGGATGGCGCGGTAGCGCCGAGCGGGCTTTGATTGCCTGTCCGCTCCACCGGCTTGTCCCGCCCCCGGATCATTTGGGCCGCGAAGTTGATGCGATTGAAATTGATCACGGCGTCCTGCATGGAAACCCACACTTTTTGACCACGTCCGGTCAACTCGCGTTGATATAACGCGGCGAGGATGCCTATGACACAATGCAACCCCGCTCCTGTATCGCCGGCGTGGGTCCCCGGTCGCAACGGGGGTCCCCCCCGGATTCCGGTTGTGGCAAATGCTCCGCCGACCGCCTGGGCGATCGTGTCAAAGCCCAGGAAATTGGCGTAAGGGCCGTCGGAAGCGAAACCCTTGATTTGCGCATAGACGAGCCTTGGATTGAGCTCCCGGACCACCTCGTAACCGAAGCCCAGACGCTCAATCGCTCCCGGTGACATGTTCTCGATCATGACATCCGCCTTCATGATCAGTTTCTTCAATATTTCCTTGCCGCGCTCCGACTTGAGGTCGCATATCACGCTGCGCTTGTTGGCGTTCATCACAATAAAATAATAGGAATCGAGGTCCCGCCGTTCCGTAGAGGCGAAACGCCCGTTTTCCCCACCGGGGGGCTCGATCTTGACCACATCGGCCCCCAGCCAGGCCAGTGTTTCCGTGCAGCACGTACCCGATTCAAACTGGGTAAGGTCCACGACTTTCAATCCGGAAAGTGCCGGGCTCGCGCCTGGATTCTTCGGCGAGTGGCTCATATCTTCCTCTTTTCCAAAATGCTTCCTTTACCGCAGGCTGCTGCCTTTCTTCACCATCACTGAAATCCGGTTCCCGCGCCGCATCACGCTTATTGGATTCCAGCGAGGCCAAGCTGTCTCATCATCTTCGCCCAAAACTCGGTTTGCGATCTCGTAAAAGCGGCACAGCTCTCCGGCGAGTCGCTGTTTATGACAGTCGCGGCACCGGCCCTCATGCTCTCGGCTATTCGCGGATCTCGCAGTATTTTTGCAATCGCAGCATGCAGTTTTCTCACGATCGGCGCCGGCGTGCCAGCCGTCACGTACAGCCCCTGCCACGAGTCATCCCCCAACTCGGGAAAGCCCGCCTCTGAAAGCGTCGGCAATGCCGGAAATGCATCGAGCCGCCTCGAGGCCCGCGCGGCGAGCCCCCGAAGCTTCCCGGACTTGATATGCGGGATAACGGGCGGCACCGCAACGAACGCTACCACGGCATCTCCCGTGAGCAGCCCAATGACGACATCCGCTGCCCCCTTATAGGGAATCATCGTGAGCTGGATGCCTGCTTTCTGCATCAGAAACTCCATTCCGAGGCGTGCCATGCTGCCGACACTGGCGACAGCGTAATTAATCTTCCCGGGACGTGCCTTCGCGTAGTCAATAAATTCCCTCAGGGTCGCCGCTGGAATCAACGGGTGGACGACCAGCATTGAAGACACATCCGAAACAATATTGATGCAAGTGAGGTCGCGCAGCGGATCAATCGGGAACTTCTTGAACAAGACAGGGTTCAGCACGATTGTGCCGACGTTTCCGAATAGCAGCGTATAGCCGTCCGGGACCGCCCGCGCCGCAATTTCAACCGCAATGTTTCCACCAGCGCCAGGACGATTATCTATGACTACCGGTTGTCCCAGGGCATCGGCCAACCCCGGCTGCAAAATGCGCGCACTGAAGTCCGTGGAACCTCCGGGCGAAAACGGCACGATGACGCGGATCGGCCGCACCGGATAATTCTGGGCGTGTGCGCCCACGCCCGACAGCAGCGCTGCGGCGGCGGCCCAGCAGGCCCAGCGTGCCAGCCGCGGCCGCCCGGCCTTGCGGACGACGTGTGCGGGTTTTTCTTGCACGTCAGTTCTCCTCGTTGATGGGCGAAGGGACGAGTCTCAGCGATCGCGGATCACCTCAAATACGCTGGTGTCACCTTCATTCACCAACGCCATCATTGCCTGGACTCCATCAAATACACGCCATCACGGCCTGCCACCAAACTTATGGCGCTGCACCAAAATCCTTTCGTACAAGCCGTTCCTGAAAAACGGCTCCCCCGCCATCAGGGCTTCAACGTCCTTGCGGGTCGGCAACGCGATCAGGCATGCGCTTCCAAGCCACCCCTCGCCGTCGTCATCCAGTACCGCGCCGCGAACGATGAACTTATCGCGATCGTAGGGGGCGAAATACTGACGATGTGCGCCCAACAATGCTTTACGCCGCTCGCTGCTGTCAGGAACACCATATCCCCGAACGTACCAGTGGATCTGGCTCTGCTCTCCGGGAAAGTCCCGCTGCGAACGGCCCAGCGCGTGGTGCCAGCGATTGACGTGGATCTCCTTGTAAATCCCGTTATTGTTGTGAGGCTCATTGGCGATGAAGGCGCGCACCCCATCCCAGTCAGGAAACTCGACGAAAAAAATGCTGCCCGTGGTATTTTTCTCATTGTCGTCCTCAACCGTAGGTCCTCGGGCGAGGATATGAGCGGCATGCTTGCTCAGATAGGCCCAGTGTGCTTCCACCGACTTGGGCCGGCGCCCGGCGGCCGCAGGATCGTTGATCATCTGGATGTGAAAGTGCATGAACCTGCCTCCTCCATGGTTGTCAATCGAGGTTGATGTCCACCGGGGCCTCCGCATTGAGCTGGCGCATGACTTTGAGTTTTTTCATGATGATTCCGCCATCGCTGTGCAGCATGTTGTACGCGTTGCGCAGGTACATCTCGATCGGCAGCTCGCGCATGACGCCGCTGCCGCCGAAAATTTCCATTGCGTCGCGGGTCACCTTGCATGCCATCTCGTGCGCAAACAGGCTCGCCGAGCCGGGCATCTTGGGATCGAAAGGAAACTTGTCGCGACCGTCAACCATGCGTGCAGCCTGCCAGACATAGGCACGCGCGGCGTTGAGTTCGGTGTACATCTCCACGAGTTTCAGGCCGATCGCCTGATGGCCGATCAACCGCTTTCCGCTCTGTTTGCGGTTTTCGGCGTACTCCAAGGCTGCCTCATATGCCGCGCGCGCAAGCCCGATCATGGCAGCCGCGTTGATTAACCCATCGCCAGCGCGCAGGTGCGAATTGATCCTGGTAATCCCGTAGTTTTCCGGGCCAAGCCGGTTTTCCACCGGCACCTTGCAGTTACTGAAAATAATCTCGCGGTTGAGATTCAGCCGGTAACCCATCTTGTCGTGAACCCGCCCGAACGACAGCCCCGGCGTATCAAGCGGGATCATCAACAAGGTGGAACCTTCGTTGATCCCCCTTGTTCCATCGGTTCGCACGTAAACGAAATAGAGCTTGGCGTAGCCCGCGTTCGAGATGAAACGTTTCGCGCCGTTGACGATGTAGTAATCGCCTTCGCGTACCGCCGTCGTGCGAAACCCGCCGTCAACACCATCGTAGGGCAACAGGTTTTCCGAGCCGGCCTGATCCTCGGTCATGCATTGTGCGATCATGAACTCGGGGTCTTTCACATAAGCGGTCAGCCACTTCTTACGTTGTTCCGGGGTGGCCAATTTCTCGGCCGTCATGAAGCGCGTGATCTTGTTCGACGACAAAAGCATGCCGACGACCCCGCGATCCCCCCAGCCGAGCTCTTCCGCCACGATGCAATGAGTGAACAGATCGTCAATGCCGCCGCCGCCGTACTCTTCCGGGATGCTCATCGTGCGCAATCCGACTTCGTCAAACTTCCTCGCAAGGCGCGGCATGAAGAACGCTTCCGCGGGATCGGTCTTGTGATCAAGTTCCATGGCGATCGGGCGGATCTCCTTCTCAGCGACCTCGTGTGCGAGTTTCTGTATCTTGATCTGCTCTTCGGTCAGAAAGCCGTCAATTACGCTCGGCATGATCCTTCATCCTTTCGTCGAAAAAAGTTCCTTCAGCTCCACCGGGCGCCGGAGCTCGGATGATCGCATCGCCGCCAATACGACGGCGAGCACGTGCATCCCGGCCTCTCCGTCCACTTCCGGCGGCCGGTTCCCGGCGATCGCCTCGGCAAAATCGCGCAATTCCTCACCCAGGTAATCGAAGTCCTTGAATTCCTCGTATTCAAGGCGCTCGATGTCCTCGGCCCCTTTGCGCCAAATCTGCGTTCCGGTCCAGCGATCGTGATAGAAATTGGCTTTATCGCCATAGGCGTTGATGAAATAAGCGTGGCGCTTGCTGCCGCTGCCGGGGCTGATAAAGCTGGTTCCAAGCGTGCCGAGCAGCCCCGATTCGAACTCGAGCCACAGCACGCAGACGTCCGGGATTTCCGATTTGGTGACAATCTTTCTGAATTCGGCCGAGACGCGTTTGACGGGGCCGAACATGTAATAGAGGTTGTCAATCTGATGGATGGCAACCTGCATCAAGGGTCCGCCCGGAGATCCGTCCTTGTACCACTGCCAGTCCTCGGGCGTGTAATACAGCCCACGGTCGTTCGAGTAATTGCTTTCGACCATCGCCAGCGTGCCCAGCGCGCCCCCGTCAATGAGTTTCTTGCACATCCGGTGGCCGCGCAGCCGCCGTGAACTGGCACCAACAGCGAGCTTCACGTCCGCAGCCTTGCAGGCATTGATCATGGCCCTGGCATCGGCAATCGTGGTCGCGATGGGTTTGTCAACGAAGACATGTTTTCCGGCTACTGCGGCCGCTATGGCCAGAGCCGCGTGCCTGTTGTTCGGCGCGGTGATGATGACGGCCTCGACATCATCGCGCGCGAGCACGTCTTCATAGCTTTCATCCTTGCTGCAGCCGAATTTCTCGGCGAACGCGTCGCGCTTTTCCCGGGTGCGCGTAAAGCAAGTCGTGAGCTCAAGGCCGGGCGTGCGTTCGATCATACCGGCTATGCTGTTGCCCCACCGCCCGAGCCCTACGCTGGCCACCTTGATTGGATTCTTCTCCAGATTTCTCATGACAGAGTTCGCTCGAACACCCTTTCCATGACCGTCATCAATCGAGAACCGCGATCTCCTCATCGCACTTGTTCAGCATTTCCAGGCCGCCGGCGTGCACGAAATAGGTCTCGCCGATGAATAATTGACGCCAGTCACCGGTCGCGACCATCGGATGCACCGTGACCAGAAAGCCCGGCTCGATTGTTCTGCGGTTATCCAGATTGATGAACGATTCGGACAAATCGAGACCGATCGTATGTGCGCTGCCGATGCCCTTCATTGTGTAACCGTGTTCCACCAGCGTGTCATTCAATGCCCGGGCGAGGTCGGTAAACGTCCCGCCGGGCTTGAGCTTGTCGAGCGCACTGTATTTGGCGGCCAGACAAGCCGCATGTGCCTTTCTTATGTATGCGGGCGGCTCGCCCAGCGACACAAGACGTACGATCTGGTTCCAATAACCTTTAACACGGGGGCTGATCTCCAG
>DAIDBG010000317.1 GCA_027310225.1 bacterium
CTATACGACGGCGAGGCTGGCGCGCACACCGTCCCCGCTTCCACGCCACGACGTGCTGCTCACCGTGCACCGCCGTGAGAACTTCGGTCCGCCGCTGGAAAGCGTGTTCAGGGCGGTGCGGCGTCTCGTTGACGAGCATCCGGCGCTTTCCGTGCTCTACCCGGTACACCCGAACCCCAACGTGCAAAGGCCGGCACATGCCCTGCTCGGCGGGCATCGTCGCATCACGCTCACCGAGCCTTTGGGCTACCCGGAGCTGGTGCATGCCATGCGGGACGCCCGCTTCATTCTTACCGACTCGGGCGGCATTCAGGAAGAGGGCCCCGCTCTCGGCAAGCCCGTGCTGGTGCTGCGGAAGGTGACCGAGCGTCCCGAGGCAGTCGAGCTTGGCGTCGCCGAACTCGTGGGCACCGGGGAAGAAGCCGTTCTCACCGCATGCCGGCGACTGCTTGCGGATCCCGGGCACTACGCGCACATGGCGCGCGGCATTTCGCCGTACGGCGACGGCCGCGCCGCCGAGCGCATCCGCGAGGCCCTCTGCGCAACGCTGAAGGGGCGGTGATGAAGCCGGTCATGGTCGTTCTGGCCAAGTTGGTGATCTCCGCGGTCCTGATCCTGCTGGTCGTGCGCGCATTCGATTTACGCGGGGTCGGAAGCCACCTCTTCCGGATTGATGCCGCCACCGCGGCGCTCGTCATCGGCGTGGCGCTCGCCGTTGTCCCGCTGCAGGCCCTGCGCTGGATGATGGCGCTGCAACAGAGCGGAAACAACCTGCCGCTCAAGAGCGTGCTTTCGATCGTCCTGATCGGGCACTTCTTCAACCAGACCCTGCCCTCTTCGGTGGGCGGGGACGCCGTGCGCATCTGGTGCGCCTACCGTGCGGGGATGAGGCCGGCCGATGCGGCGGTCACCGTCATACTGGATCGCGCGATTTCGTTGCTGGGCCTGCTCCTTTTCACCGCAGGCGGGCTGCCGTGGCTGTTCGAGCGGGTGCCGGACCCGGTGGCGCGTACGGCGGTCGTGGGGCTGGTTGCGGCCGGGACCGGCAGCTTCATTGCCTTCGTGGCGCTCGTGCGCTTTCCCCGGCTCTCCCTGAAGTGGCGCGTCGTGCGCGCGCTGTCGGCGTTGGCTGAGTTTGCCCGCCGCTTCACCTTCTCACCGCGGCGCATGCTGGCGGGCCTTGCGCTGAGCGTCGCCAGTACGGTGTTCTTCTGCTACATGGTGTTTCAACTGGCCCAGGCGCTCGGCGCGCGGTTGAGCTTCGGCGAGAGCCTGCTGCTGGTGCCGCCGGTGCTGCTGGTGAGCGCGATCCCGGTATCGGTGGCGGGCTGGGGCCTGCGCGAGGGCGCCATGGTGGTGGCGCTGGGCTTCGCCGGCGTGGCGCCGGAGGCGGCGTTCGCGATCTCGGTGCTGTTCGGGCTCGGCCTCGCCGCAGCAAGCCTGCCCGGTGCCGCGCTCTGGCTGGCGAGCGGTTATTCGCTGAGGAACCTCGACCGGGCGGATCGGGCCACGGCGGCAGACGGACACGGCGGGACCCCGGACGGGACCTTCCCCGGCCGAGGACAACGTTGACTGAAAAGGTGCGGTTTTACTGCGGCGACATACGTTGGTATCCTTCGCCGGGAAAGAACCGGCAACGCGGCATGATCAACGTCTTCATCGGCTACGATCCGCGCGAGGCGGTTGCCTTCAGCGTGCTCGCCCACAGCATTCAGGCGCGCGCCTCCACGCCGGTCGCGATCGCGCCGCTGATGCTGTCCCAGCTGAAAGGGCTGCTCACGCGGGAGCGCCATCCGCTGCAGAGCACGGATTTCTCGTTCTCGCGGTTTCTCACGCCGTATCTGTCCGGCTACAGCGGGTGGTCGGTATTCATGGACTGCGACATGCTGATGCTGGAGGACATCGCCAACCTGTGGAAGCTGCGCGACGAGCGCTACGCGGTGATGGTGGTCAAGCACCACCACGTGCCGAGGGAGACAGTGAAATTCCTGGGCGAGCCGCAGAGCCGGTACGAGAAGAAAAACTGGTCGAGCGTGATGCTGTTCAACAACGCGCAATGCCGCGCCCTGACTCCCGAATACGTGAATACCGCCCCGGGACTCGATCTGCACCAGTTCAAATGGCTGGCGGGCGACGCAAGCATCGGCGCGCTCCCCGGGCGCTGGAACCACCTCGTGGGCTACAATCCGCCGCGCCGCGACGCCGCGCTCGTCCACTACACCCTCGGCGGGCCGTACTTCGACGAGTACCGCAACTGCGAGTACGCCGCGCAATGGTACGACGAGCGTCAGGCGATGCTCAGCACGGCGGCCTCCCGGAGTCTCGCAGCGCCGCGCACCCAGCAGCCTGTCGGAGCCTCAAGTCCGACACACTCCTAGGCACGGCGGGGCGGCCAACCCGCCGCGCACGCCATCAGCGGCCGCGGGGACGCCGTCCGGCGCTCCAATGCCCTGATCTGCCCCCCCGCTTTTCGAGGAGCCGGACGCCGTCCAGGCGCATGCCGCGGTCCACCGCCTTGCACATGTCGTAGATCGTGAGCAATGCCGCCGTCACCGCGGTCAGGGCTTCCATTTCGACCCCGGTGCGCCCGACGGTGGCCGCCGACGCCGTGCATTCCACCGCGCCCGCCTTCCGGTCCACCGTGAAGTCCACCTCGACATGCGTGAGGGCGAGCGGGTGGCACAACGGGATGAGTTCCGAGGTGCGTTTCGCCGCTTGGATCGCCGCGATGCGGGCGACCCCGAGCACGTCACCTTTTCCGGCGCTGCCGGCAACGATGCTCCGGAGCGTTGCCGGCAGCATGCGGATCCGCCCCGCGGCGCGCGCAACGCGCTGCGTTTCGCCTTTCGCTGCAACGTCAACCATGCGCGCCTGACCGCGCGCATCGAGGTGGGTGAGCTTCTTTACTTCCGCTTTCACTGTGGCTGCCCGGCCCGTATCATCGGGAATGTCATTAATGGCATTAGGAACTCTCGCACTGCCGAATTATCATAGCATCATGTGGTTACGTGCATTCCTCATGCTGTTGCTGGCCGTTCCCGGCGCGTTCGCGGAGGGCCTGCCCGAACTCGGGGAGGCCGCGCAGGCGGGCCTCTCGCCCCAACAGGAACGGCAGCTCGGCGAGAGCATCATGCGCGAGATCCGCGCCGACCACGGTTTCCTCGATGACGCCGAGGCGACCGATTACATCAACAGCCTGGGCAACCGGCTGGCCTCACGCAGCCCGGACCCACGGCAGGATTTCGAGTTCTTCCTGATCCAGGACGCCCAGGTCAACGCCTTCGCGCTGCCCGGCGGCTTCGTCGGCGTCAACACCGGGCTGATCCTCACCGCGCAGAGCGAGTCGGAACTGGCGAGCGTGCTGGCGCACGAAATCGCGCACGTCGCCCAGCGCGACATCGCGCGCTTGATCGCGCAACAGAAGCAGAGCCAGATCACCTCGCTCGCGTCGCTCGCGGCGGCGATCCTGCTCTCGCGCGTCAGCTCGCAGGCCGCGGAGGCGACGGCGACCTTCGGGCAGGCGGCGGCGGTCCAGGGCCAGCTCAATTTCACGCGCGAGAGCGAGCGTGCGGCGGACCGCATCGGCCTGCAGATTCTCGATCAGGCGGGCTTCGACCCCCGGGGAATGGCGGTTTTCTTCGAGCGGCTGCAGCGCGCTACCCGAATTTCCGATCCCGGTGTGCCGTCCTATCTGCGTACCCATCCGCTCACCTACGAGCGGATCGCCGATATCCAGAATCGCCTGCAGAGCCTGCCTTATCGCCAGGTTCCCGACACGATTGAGTTCCAGCTGATCCGCGCGAAGCTCAAGGCCCGCATCGAGCCGCCGCGCGAGGCCGTCGCCTTCTTCGAGGCGAGCCTTGCCGAGCGCAAGTTCCTGAGCGAAGCCGCGAGCCGCTACGGGCTTGCCGCGAGCCTCATCCGCGTCAAGGACTACGCGCGGGCGCGCAAGGAGCTCGAGGCGCTGCGCAAGATCGTGCGCACGAACCCCATCGTGGAGACGCTCGCCTGCACGCTCACGCGGGACGCGGGAGGACCGGAGGCGGCGCTCGCCTGCTATCGCGAGGCGCTGACGGCCCATCCCGGCTACCGGGCGCTGGTTTACGACTACGCCGATGCGCTGCTGCAGGCGCGGCAGCCCGAGGCCGCCTTGCGGCTGGTCGAGGACCGCCTGCGGGTGATTACCGGAGACTATCGGCTCTATCTGCTGCAGGCGCGCAGCTATGCCGCCCTCGACCGGCGCCTCGCCCAGTACCGCGCGCAGGCCGAGGCCTACGTGCGCATGGGCAACCTGACCGCCGCGGTGGAGCAGCTGCAGATCGGCCTGAAGAGCGGAGACGGAGACTTCTACCAGCTCTCGAGCGCTGAGGCGCGGCTGAGGGAGCTGCGCCGGCTCGATGAGGAACTGCGCAAGGAAGCCCGCAAGCAGTGAACCGTGGTATGGTGTTTGCATGCCCCCTTCCCGCGCCAGCACCGTGCCTGGCCTGTCCGCCACGGTCAGGAACATCGGCAAGTACGAGATCATCAAGGAGATCGGCCGGGGCGCGACCGGCGCGGTCTATCAGGCCTACGATCCGTTCCAGAACCGCCAGGTCGCGATCAAGGTGGTGTTTCCCGAGGCGCTCGGCGACAAGGAGCACGGCAAGCGTTACCGGAAGCTCTTCGTCACTGAAGCCTCGCTCGCCGGCAAGCTCTCGCACCCCCACATCGTCGGGATCTTCGACGCCGTCGCGGAGGACGAGGCGAGCTATCTCGTCATGGAGTACGTGGACGGCACCACGCTCGAGCGTTACACGCACCCGGACACCCTGCTGCCGGTCCAGAAGATCGTCGAGATCGTCTATAAGTGCGCGCGCGCCCTCGACTACGCCTCGAAGCAGGGCGTGATCCACCGCGACATCAAGCCCGCGAACATCCTGCTCGCGGGGGAGTCGGAGATCAAGATCTCGGACTTCGGCGCGGCGCTGACCCTTGCCGCCGAAACGACCCAGGTGACGGGCGTCGGCTCGCCCGCCTACATGTCGCCGGAGCAGGTGAAGGAGCAGCCGCTCACCTATCAGACCGACATCTTCTCGCTCGGCGTCGTGATGTACCAGCTGCTCACCGGGCGGTTGCCGTTCCAGGGCGCCAACAACTACAGCATGATCTACCAGATCATTCACGTGGACCCGCCGCCGCCGGGCGAGCTGAGGTCCGACCTGCCGCCGCGCATCAACGCCATCGTCCTGCGCGCGCTGCAGAAGGACACCGCCCGCCGCTACCAGACGTGGGAGGAGTTCGCGCACGACCTGGCGACCGCTCTCGGCACCGGGGAGAAGCTCGAGAAGGGCCTCGCCGAGAGCGAGAAGTTTGACACGCTGCGCAAGCTCGACTTCTTCCGCCGGTTCACCGACGTCGAGCTGTGGGAGGTGATGCGGCTCTCGTCCTGGCACAGGCAGCCGCGCGACACCGTGCTGATCCAGGAGGGCGACATCGGCTCCTCCTTCTTCATCCTCGTCGCGGGCGAGGTGAAAGTCGTCAAGCAGGAGCGGCTGCTCAACGTGCTCAAGGCCGGCGAGTGCTTTGGCGAGATGGCCTATCTCGGCAAGCAGAAGTTCCAGCGCTCGGCGAGCGTCGTGTCGCTCTCGGAGATCGCGGTGATCGAGATCCAGGCCGAAACCCTGGCCAAGGCCTCGGAGCTCTGCCGCCATCACTTCCACGGCGCCTTCCTGGAGCTCCTGGTGGACCGGCTGGCGATGGCCAACATGCGGCTGTCGCAGTTGCTCGCCGACCGCAATATCAGCATTTTCTGATGCCCCGGCGGCCCGCCGGGCAAGGCGCCGCGCGCGCTGCCCGGACTGCGCCGCCGCTTGCGACGGCAGCAAAATCCCCGTAAATTCGAGCTTCATCAAGTTCAAGACGGGGCCGCAGCAAACCCATCCACGGCACGAGGAGCCATGCACTTCGACAAGGAACTCGACACGCGCGGGCTGAACTGTCCGCTGCCGATACTGCGCACGAAAAAGGCGCTGACCGACATGGCTTCCGGCCAGGTGCTGAAAGTCATGGCCACCGACCCCGGATCGGTGAAGGACTTCCAGGCATTCTCCAAGCAGACCGGCAACCCGCTGCTGTCGTCGGAGGCGGCCGACAAGGAATTCGTTTTTTTCATGAAGAAGCGCTAGGAATTGCCGGACCCGGCCCCGACAAACTCTGATTGAGCGCCGGCGCCGAGTGGAGAATACGACATGTTCCCGCGCGTCCTGATCCTGCCGGCATTGCTGCTCGTCGCCGCGTGCGACGGGAAGCCCAGGGAGCCGGCGCCGGACGTCCTGAAGAGCCAGCGGCAGATGCTGAACAAGGCGAAGGACGTCGAGCAGGTTCTGCAGCAATCGGCCGACCGGCAGCGCGAAGAGGTCGAACAGCAGAAATGAGGCGCCATCGGCGCGGCGGGAGCGGCCGCCGGGGATGACCGTGAGGCAGTGGGGGAGCAAAGCCTGTTCCACGCCCGGCTCCTGCGCGAGGATATTCAGGCGGGTTTTTCCCGCAGCCGGGCCGGACGCTTCTTCCTGGCCCCGGCGCAGAACACCCGGTAGAGCGTGGCCATGACCGCTTCGGCCTCCCGGCTCGCCAGCGAATAGAAGATCAACTGCGCCTCGCGGCGTGTCGTCACGATCCTCTTCCGCCGCAGCACGGCGAGGTGCTGGGACAGCCCGGACTGGCTCAAGCCGATCACCCGTTCCAGCGCGCTCACCGATTTTTCGCCCTCTGCGAGCTGGCAGAGGATCAGCAGGCGGGAAGGATTGGACATGGCCTTGAGCAGCGACGTCGCGCGGCTGGCATTTCTTTGCAGCTCGGCTATCTTCACGGAAACGTTGCCTTTCGATGTATTTCTGTTCATCGGGGCGGACCGCCTCGATCAGGTCTTGCCGGCATCCACCTTGCGGCCGACCTTCTTGGGCGTGAAGGCGACGAGGTTGCCGGCCATCGCGGTCGCGACAGTGGTCATGCCGAGCTTCACGTTGCCGTCGGGAAGCTCCTGGAACCAGATGTGATTGTCCGCCTCGTAGAGCAGCTCGTCGGGGAGGTTGCAGCCGCGCGCGTTGGCCATGATCTATCCTTTTCCGCTGCGGATTTCACGGCGATTCTAAGCGCAGGGGCCGCGACGAGCAACAGAACCCCCCCAGCCCCGCGACCTGCAGCTTGCCCTCGATAAACAAGGCCAGGTGCTTGGCGAGCATCGCCATCATGCGCTGGCGCCGCGGAGCCAGCGCCGAGTGCACCGCGATCTTGAGGTGGGGGTGGAAAAGCGGATCTCGCGGCCGGTCACGGCGGCCGCCCCGCGCCCGCACTCCGCGACCAGGCCGGCATCGAGTCATGAAGCAGACGATCAGGAACAAGGGTGTGGCCGGGGTCGGGGAGCTGCGCCAGTTGTGCGTCGAGGCGGGGGTCAATCTCATCGGCTGCCAGATGACCGTTGATCTGTTCGGCTTCACCCGGGACGATTTCATTCCCGAAGTCAAGGAGTACTGCGGGGCGGCGACCTTTCTGCCGATGGCAAAGGAGGCCGACGTCAGCCTGTTCATCTGAGCGGTGTGCCCGCGGGCCGGAAGGGAAGAAGAACACGAATCAGCATGGACCGCTTCGACAAGTACCGGGGCCTGTTCGCCGTGCCACAGCCGCTCCGGCTCGCGCAGGCGCTTCACGCCGATTCCCCGTTGATGATGCCGAGCCGCGCGTAGATCGGCCGCAGGTGCCGGCGCAGCTCGGGCAGCCGGCGCCACAGCCAGAGCGCTCCCAGCATGCAGGCGACGCCGCCGGCGGCCAGCGCGTGCGGGGCGCCGATCCAGGAGGCGAGCGCCCCGGCGGCGAGGCTGCCCAGCGGGGACATGCCGAGGAAGGCCATGGTGTAGAAGCTCATGACACGGCCGCGCATGCCGTCCTCGACGATGATCTGGATGATGGTGGACACGCTCATGGCCGTGACGATGATGCCGAGGCCGACGAGCGCGATCATCACGAGCGAGAGCGCGAGCAGGCTCGAGTAAGAGAAGACGACGAGCGCGGCCCCGGCGGTGAAGGCCCCCGCCGCGGTCCAGCGCGTCAACCCGCGCAGGTTCTTGCGTGCGGCGAGGAACATCACGCCGGCAACGCCGCCGAGGCCCGCGGCGCCGATGAGAAAGCCGAGCGTGTCCGCGCCGCCGGCAAACACTTCCGCGGCGAAGATCGGCATCAGCGTCAGGTACGGCGTCGCCATGAAGCTCACCAGCGCGACGATCGGCAGCAGCCACCGCACCGGCGCCAGGTTCCAGGCGTAGGCCGCCCCTTCCCCGAGACTCGCCCACAGGCGCAGCGTCGCCGGCGCTTTCGCGCGGGGCGCGATCGTCATCAGCGCCAGGCTGGCGACGAGGGCGAGCTTGGAGAAGCCGTTCAGCAGGAAGCCGAAGGCCTCGCTCGACATCGTGAGCAGGACGCCGGCGACGGCGGGGCCGATCATGCGGCCGCCGTTCTGCATCGCTCCGTTGAAGGCGATGGCGCTCGGCAGGTCCTGCCTCGAGGGCACCATTTCGAGCGTGAACGACTGGCGGACCGGCGCGTCAATGGCGAGGATCACGCCGAACAGGGCCGCCGTCGCGATGACGTGCCACGCCTCGATCACGTTCAGGTAAGCGAGCGCGGCGAGCGCGAAGGCCGGCGCCATCGCCGCCGCCTGCGTCGCCAGCAGGAGCTTCCTGCGGTCGAAGCGGTCCGCCCACAGGCCGCCGAAGGGCGCGAGCACGAGGATCGCGAACTGGCCGGCGAAGCCGGTCACGCCCAGCAGCCACGCCGAGCCGGTGAGGCGGTAAACCAGCCAGCTCATGGCGATCTGCTGGACCCAGGTGCCGATGACGGACAGGGACTGGCCGGCGAAGAACAGCCGGTAGTTGCGGTGGCGGAACGCGCGCAGCGAATGAATCATCTAAGGAATTCGGCGGCTCGGGACCGCCGAATTCCTTACAGGATCTGTGCCAGGCACGGAACTTTGGTCACGCGGCGGAAAGAACACACTGCGAGCGCGCGTTGTCATCCTGGTTGGGTAAAGTGGCCCGGCAGAATCCTAGAGCTTGCGCAGCTGCTCGTTGACTTTGTCGAGCGTGGCGGTGAAGCGGGCGAGCCGTTCCTTCTCCTGCGCCACGATGAGCGGCGGGGCGCGCTGGATGAAGCCCGGATTGTCGAGCTTCGCCTGCGCCCTGGCGATCTCCGCCTCGAGCCGCGACACCTCTCTGGCGAGGCGGCCGCGCTCGGCGGCGACATCAATTTCCACCTTCAGCATGAGCTTGTGCTCCCCGACGATGGACACCGGCGCGTCGGCTTTGGGCAGCTCGTGGTCGGTGATCATGACCTCGGAGAGGCGCGCCAGCGCCATGAGATAGGGGGCGTACGAGGCCATCTGCTGGCGCCTGCCCTGGACCAGCAGCGGCAGCCGCTGGCCGGGCGCGATGCTCATGTCGCTGCGGAGCGTGCGGCAGGCGTTGACGAGATCCTTCAGCACCGCCATCTCGCGCTCGGCCGCCTCGTCAATTTTTTCCGGCTGCGGCTGCGGGTAAGGCTGGACCATGATCGAGACCCCCCCTTCGGTTTCCCCCCTTGTGCGAGGGGGGGATAAGGAGGGCTTGCCGGCGAGCGGCGCCACCTTCTGCCACAGCTCCTCGGTGATGAACGGAATCACCGGGTGCGCGAGCCGCAGGATCGTCTCCAGCACGCGCGTCAGCGTGCGGCGCGTAGCGCGCTGCTGCGCCTCGTTGCCGCCTGCGAGCTGGACCTTGGCGAGCTCCACGTACCAGTCGCAGTACTCGTCCCACACGAAGCGGTAGATCGCGCTGGCGACGTTGTCGAGACGGTACTCCTCGAAACCCTTCGCCACTTCGGCCTCGGTGCGCTGAAGCAGGCTCACGATCCAGCGATCCGCCACCGACAGCTCGGCGGGCAGCCGCTCGTCCAGTCCCACATCCCTTCCCTCGCAATTCATCAGCACGAAGCGCGCCGCGTTCCACAGCTTGTTGCAGAAGTTGCGGTAGCCCTCGCAGCGCTTGAAGTCGAAATTGACGTTGCGGCCGAGCGTCGCGTAGGCGGCCATCGTGAAGCGCAGCGCGTCCGCACCGTAGGCGGGAATGCCTTCCGGGAACTCCCGCTTCGTGCGCTCGGCGATCTTCGGCGCGTCCTCCGGCTTGCGCAGGCCCGTGGCGCGCTTCCCGAGCAGCGGCGCGAGCGCGATGCCGTCGATCAGGTCCACCGGGTCTATGGTATTGCCTTCCGATTTCGACATCTTCCTGCCGTCCGCGTCGCGCACGATGCCGTGGATGTAGACGTCGCGGAACGGCACGCGCCCCGTGAAGTGAGTCGTCATCATGATCATGCGCGCGACCCAGAAGAAGATGATCTCGTAGCCGGTGACGAGGACCGAGGACGGCAGGTAGAGGTCGTACGCGGTCCGGTCCTCGCCCTGCGGGTCGGGCCACCCGAGCGTCGAGTGGCAGACCAGCGCCGAGGAAAACCACGTGTCGAGCACGTCCGGGTCGCGCGTGAGCTGCGCGCCGCCGGCCTGCCTGCGCGCTTCCTCCTCGCTGCGCGCGACATGGATGTTCCCGCGTTCGTCGTACCACGCGGGAATCCGGTGGCCCCACCACAACTGGCGCGAGATGCACCAGTCCTGGAGGTTCTTCATCCACTGGTAGTAGGTGTTGACCCAGTTTTCCGGATAGAAGCGGATGGCGCCCTTCTCGACCGCCTCGAGCGCGACCTGCGCCATTGATCTCCCGGGGTGCAGCGTGCCGGCCGGCGCGGGCCTGGTGACCGCGACGAACCACTGGTCGGTAAGCATCGGCTCGACCGCCGCTTCGGTGCGCCCGCAGCGCGGCACCGTCATGCGGTGCGGCTTCACCGATTCCAGCAGCCCCAGCTTGCCGAAGTCCTCGACGATGCGCTTGCGCGCCTCGTAACGGTCGAGCCCGCGGTACGCCGCGGGCAGCAGCTCGGAGACCGACTTGCCCTGGATTCCCGTTGCATCGTCCGCGTGCGCTGCGCCGCCCGCCGCGGCCCGCTGCCCGAACTCGAAGTCGTCGAGCGGCGAGTCCTTGAGCTGCGCGTTTTTCTTGAAGATGCCGGGCGGGTAGAGCTGCAGGTAGTTCGCCGCCTTGAGCGTCTGGGCGATGACCGCGCGATGACGCAGCCAGACGTTGAAGTCGTTGAAATCGTGCGCCGGCGTGATTTTCACGCAGCCGGTGCCGAACGTCCTGTCCACGTACTCGTCGGCGATGACCGGGATCTCGCGCTCCGCAAGCGGCAGCACCAGCGTCTTGCCCACGAGGTGCCGGTAGCGCCCGTCATCCGGATGCACCGCGACCGCGACATCGCCGAGCATCGTTTCAGGGCGGGTGGTCGCCACCGTGAGATGGCCTTTGCCGTCCTTCAGCGGGTAGCGGATGTGCCACAGGCTGCCTTCCTCCTCCTCGGCTTCGACCTCGAGATCGGACACCGCGGTGAGCAGCACCGGGTCCCAGTTGACGAGCCGCTTGCCGCGGTAGATGAGCCCCTGCTCGTAGAGGCGCACGAACGTTTCGGTCACCACGCGCGACAGCCTCTCGTCCATGGTGAAGTACTCGCGCGTCCAGTCGCAGGAGGCGCCGAGGCGCCGCATCTGCTGCGTGATCGTGGAGCCGGACTGCTGCTTCCACTCCCACACCTTCTCGATGAACTTCTCGCGCCCAAGCTGCTCGCGCGAGGTGCCCTCCTGCTCGAGCTGGCGCTCCACCACGATCTGCGTCGCAATCCCGGCATGGTCGGTGCCGGGCAGCCACAGCGTGTTGCGGCCGCGCATGCGGTGATAGCGCGTCAGCGCGTCCATGATGGTCTGATTGAACGCGTGGCCCATGTGCAGCACGCCGGTGACGTTGGGCGGGGGCAGCTGGATGCAGTAGCTGCCGGGATTCGCGGCGTCGAGGCCAGCCTTGAACCAGCCGTTGTTCTCCCAGACCTGATACCAGCGCCTCTCGATTGCCGCCGGCTCGAAACTCTTGGCGGGCTCCATGTCGGAAGAGGCGGGGGACGAACCGGAAAAAACGGGCATTATAGCGGAGGCGGGGGCGGCGGCCGGCTCCTGCGTGGCCTTCATTTCCACGGTGTGACGCAGGTTCTTCGGCTGGGTGCGCAGCGTTTCCTCGATCAGGGCGCGCACCGTGCCGCTGATGTCGGATTTGAGGTTCTGGCTGACTCTGGCGAGCGCCGCATCGAGCGCGGCGCCGATGTCGGGCATGAAGCGCTCCTGCACGACCTGAGCGATCTGCTGATCGAGGTCGCGCTTCAGCTTCTGGTAGACGCTGTGCTCGAGGTTCTGGACCTGTACCCGGGAAATCACTTCACCGGCCGCCGCCGGCGCTTCGGGGGCCGCCTCCGCCGGCGCGGCGGGCTCCCGCCGCAGCGGCACGATTTCGGTCAGCGTCGGAATGTCGGCGCCCGCGGCGTGTTCTTCGACCGCTTCGGTCAGCGTCGGAATGTCGGGCGGGACGGAAGCGGGTTGAGGCGGTGCCGTCCTGCGATGGCGACCGAGCAGCGCGTCCGCGCGTCTGAGCAGATCGTCGTCGTCGTGCCGGATCGGGTGCTCTGCCATTAAGTCGGTGAACGGCAAAACGGTGAACGGCGGCAGGTCGGACCGGCTGCCCGGCGTTCTTCACTGATCACTGTTGACCGTTCGCCGTTCACTGGTCCTGGGGCTTGCTCAGATCGTGCGTGCGGATATCGTAGCCGCGGTCGCGGTAGAAGCGGAAACGCTCACGGGCCCGCGAGCGGTCCTCCTCGTCGAGGCTGACGATCTCGATCAGCCGCTGGAAACGGCTGAAGAACGGCGGCCATTCCGCGCGCAGGTTCAGCAGCACCTCGTCGTGCAGCAGCTTTTCTCCCCGGCAGTCAACGATCACCGGCGTTACCGCGGCCAGCGGATCCTCCGGCGCGCAGTGCGGCACGAAGGCGATCGCCGGCGTGGTCCACAGCATGCGGTCGAAGCGATGCGCCGTGTCGGCATCGGGACAGAACACCGCGACCTTGAGGCCGTGCGCGAAAGCCTTGGCCGAGAGCGCGCACGCGGCCCTCAATTTGTCCGGGACGTGGGTGTAGAAATCAATCTGCGTCATAACCTAATGATGAATGCGGAAAGATGAGTGATGACAGCCTGCGGCTTAGTTTCAATTCTGCATTTTGCACTCATCATTCATCGCTGTCCGCGCTTGACCCGGTTCAGCAAGAACTGGGTCAGCAGCGGAACAGGGCGGCCGGTGGCGCCTTTTTCCTTGCCGCTCTTCCACGCGGTGCCCGCGATGTCCAGATGGGCCCACCGGTACTGCTTCGTGAAGCGCGCGAGGAAGCACGCCGCCGTCACCGCGCCCGCGGGGCGGCCGCCGATGTTGGCGAAATCGGCGAAGTTGCTCTTCAGCTGCTCCTGGTAGTCGTCCCACAACGGCAGGTGCCAGACGCGGTCGCAGGCGGTCTCTCCCGCGTTGAGGACCTCGCGCGCGAGCGCGTCGTCGTTGGCGAACAGGCCCGTCGCCACGTGCCCGAGCGCGATCACGCACGCTCCGGTGAGCGTGGCGACGTCCACCACCACCGCCGGCTTGAAGCGCTCGACATAGGTGAGCGCGTCGCACAGGATCAGCCGGCCCTCCGCGTCGGTGTTGAGGATCTCCACCGTCTGGCCCGAGAGGCTTTTCACGATGTCGCCCGGCCGGCTGGCACGGCCGCCCGGCATATTCTCGGTGGCGGGAATAACACCCACTACGTTCACCGGCAGGCGCATCTCGCCCACCGCCTTCAGCGTGCCGAGCACGCTGGCGGCGCCGCACATGTCGAACTTCATCTCGTCCATCTCGGCGGCGGGCTTGAGCGAGATGCCGCCGGTGTCGAAGGTGATGCCCTTGCCCACCAGCACCACCGGCTTCATCTTCTGCGGGCCGCCGCGGTGCTCGAGCGTGATGAATTTCGGCGGCTGGCTGCTGCCGCGCGCGACCGACAGGAGCGTGCCCATGCCGAGCTTCTCCATGTCCTCGCGCTCGAGCACCGTCAGCTTCATGCGGTAGCGTTTCGCCAGCTCGCGCGCCTGGTCGGCGAGATGGGCGGGGGTGCAGACGTTGGGCGGCAGGTTGCCGAGATCCTTGGCCAGGTTCATGCCGTGCGCGACGGCGAGCCCGTGCTCGAGCCCTGCGGCGGCGCGCCGCTGCGCGGCACGGTCCACGTTGAGCGCGAGCCGGCGCAGGGCCGGCTCCTCGTCGTTCTTGCTCTTCATCCGGGTGAAGCGGTAGGCGCACTCGCGCGCGACCATCACGGCGTGCGCCACCTTCCAGGCGACATCGCGCCGGCCCACGGCGAGCTCGGTCAGGTGCAGCGACGCCTCTTCCGCACCGGTGGCGTTGAGCGCACGGATCGCCGCCGCCACGGCGTCCCGGTACTGCTTCTCGCGGAACCCGGCCTCACGCCCGAGCCCGACCAGCAGCACCCGTTCGGCCGCCACGCCGGGCACGTTGTGGAGCAGCAGCGTCGTGCCGGACTTGCCCTGCATGTCGCCGTGCCGCAGGATCCCGCTCAAGTAACCTTTCGCCACGCGATCGAGACTGACGGCGGCGGCAGAGGGCTTGCGCGGCTCGAACACGCCCACCACCAGGCAGCCGCTGCGGCCCGTCTGCGGCGCGCCGCTTTTTATGCTAAATTCCACCATGTGCTCCGTGTCGGATTAGGTCCCTGATTATTTGCGGATTCCCCGCAAATTGTCAAAACGGCGCGCGGATTCCCGATGATCTTTCATCGTAGCCTGCTGCGAGAGCTCATCATCGCGGCACTCGCCACCTTTTTCGTGCTGCTCGGCATCGTGCTCACCATGCAGCTGGTGCGCCTGCTGGGGCAGGCGGCGAGCGGCGCCATCACTTCCTTCGCGATCGCCACCCTGCTCGGTTTCTCGATCGTCAATTACCTGCCGGTGCTGCTGTCGCTCACCCTGTTCATCTCGGTGCTGATGACGCTGACGCGCAGCTACCGGGATTCCGAGATGGTGGTCTGGTTCTCGAGCGGCGTCAGCCTCATGGAATGGGTGCGCCCGGTGCTGGTCTTCGCCGCCCCCCTGGTGTTCGTCATCGGGCTGCTGTCGCTCGCGCTGTCGCCGTGGGCGGTGACGAAGAGCGAGGAGCTGCGCCGCCAAATGGACAGCCGTGACGATGTTTCAGCCGTCTCGCCCGGCGTGTTCCGCGAATCGCGCCAGGCCGAGCGGGTGTACTTCGTGGAGGAGGTCTCTGGCACCCGGAACCTCGTCGCCAACGTGTTCGTGAGCTCGACGCAGAACGAGAAGCAGGGCGTCATGGTGGCGGCGCGCGGTTTCCAGGAGACCGCCCCCAACGGCGACCGCTTCCTGGTGCTGATGAATGGCCGGCGCTATGAAGGCGAGCCCGGCACCGCACAGTACAAGATCTATCAATTCGACCGCTACGCGATGCGTATCGAGTCCGTGGAATCCTCGGCGCCGCGCGCGCCCACCACGAAATCGGTATCCACACCCGATCTGATGCGACAGCCGACGCCGTCCAACTTGGCCGAGCTCTCATGGCGCATCGGCCTGCCGGCAAGCGCGCTGATCCTCGCGCTGCTCGCGATACCGCTTTCCTTCGTCAACCCGCGCGCGGGCCGCTCGATGAACCTGGTCCTGGCGCTGCTGATCTACATGACCTACAGCAACCTGCTTTCGATCACCCAGGCTTCCATCGCCCAGTCGCGGCTCTCCCTCGCCGCCGGCCTGTTCGGCGTGCACGCCGCGATGCTCGTGCTGCTGGCTCTCCTGTTCTCCCGGCGGCTGATCGTGTTCTCGCCATTGCGCTTCATCCGATGAGGACGCTGCGGCGCTATCTCGCGACCGAGATCATCGCGGCGACCGGGCTGGTGTTCGCGGCGCTGGTGCTGCTGTTCGCGTTCTTCGATCTGGTGGAGCAGATCAAGGACCTCGGGCGCGGCGCGTACACCATGCGCCGCATCGCCCTCTACGTGCTGCTTTCAATGCCGGACCACGTCTATGCGCTGTTCCCGATCGCGGCGCTGATCGGCACGCTGTTCGCACTCGCCCAGCTGGTGGCGGGCTCGGAGTACACCGTGATGCGGACCGCCGGCGTTTCGACCGCGCGCTTCGCGGCAACCCTCGCGACGATCGGTCTCGTGCTCGCGGTGCTTACCTTCGTCGTCGGTGAATTCGTCGCGCCGCCCGCCGGCCAGCTGGCCCAGCGCCTGCGCTCGCAGGCGATCACCGGGCTGGTGGCGCAGGAATTCCGCTCGGGCCTCTGGGTCAGGGACGGCAGGAGCTTCATCAACGTGATCGAGGTGCTGCCCGATTCCACGCTGCGTGGCGTGCGGGTCTACGAGTTCGACGGCGAGTACCGGCTGCGCTCGATCAGCTTCGCCCGGCGCGGAAGCTACCAGGGCGATCGTCGCTGGCTGCTGCAGGAGGTCACCCAGACCCGCTTCGAGGACATGAAGACCACGGTGCGCGAGGTGGCGGAGGCGAGCTGGCGGTCGGTGCTGGACCCCGGCCTGATCACCGTGCTGCTGGTCAAGCCCGAGCAGATGTCGGCGTGGAGCCTCTACTCCTTCACCCTGCTTCTCAAGGAAAACCGCCAGAAGGCGCTGCGCTACGAGATCGCGCTGTGGACCAAGCTGACCTATCCGCTCGCAGTGCTGGTGATGATGGTGCTCGCGCTGCCGTTCGCGCACTTCCAGGGCCGGCAGGCGGGCGTGGGCGCCAAGATTTTCGCCGGCATCATGCTGGGGATCGCGTTCTATTTCCTGAACCGCCTGTTCTCCTACCTCGGCCTGCTCAACGACTGGCCGCCGTTCGCGGCCGCTTCCCTGCCCACGGCGATCTTCCTTACCCTGGCACTGGGGCTGATGTGGTGGCAGGAGCGGCGCTAGTACGCCGAATGATGAATGCAGAATGCAGAATGATGAATTGACTCGCGTTTCTCCGCTCATCGTTCATCACTCATCATTAATTACTTTGGTGCCCGCCACCCGGTCGTGCAGAAACAACCCCTCGCGGTCGAGCAGCGCCCAGAAGAACCCGGCGCCCAGCAGGAGAGTCCCCGCCAGTGCCATCACGTAACGCACCCCGACGTGCCGCAGGGCGAGCGGTCCGCCGTCACGGGTAACGAGCTTCAGGCGCCAGGTTTTCATCGCTAGCGTCTGCCCGCCGCGCCGCCATTGCCAGATGAAATAGGCGCCTGCGAGCGCAAGCAGGTAGAACTGGAGCAGGGGGCGCGCGACGGTCCGCTCGATGCCGTGCGCGACCAGGACGAACGGCAGGGCGCCGATCATCAGCACCGCGGC
The DNA here is from genome assembly GCA_027310225.1 of bacterium. Taxonomy (GTDB): domain Bacteria; phylum Pseudomonadota; class Gammaproteobacteria; order Burkholderiales; family SG8-41; genus SG8-41. Next base: position 17,362 of record DAIDBG010000317.1, read on the forward strand.
GAGCAGCAGGCTTTCGTAGAGCAGGCTGAGCAGGCGCCGCATCGTGCTTGCAAGGTCACTGGGTGGCGGTTGGAGCCGGGGAAGTGGGCGCTTCAGCGGTGGGCGCCTCCGCAGCGGGCACCTCGGCGGGCGGCGCCGGCTCCGGCGGCTCGGTGAGCGAGGGGTCGAGCGGCGCTCCCTGCCGCTGCTGCTGCCGAACGAGCGACTGCCGATAACGTTCCCATTCGGTCCTGATTTCCTGGCGCTTTTTCGGTGGCAGCTTCTTCAGGGACTGGTATTTCTCGCGCGCCGCCTTGCGCTGCGCCGGCGTCAGCTTGGCCCAGTCCGCCATTCTTTTCTGGAGGCGCTGCTGCTCCTGCGGCTTCATCTTGGGATAGCGCTCGGCGATCGCGATCCACTGCTTGCGCTGGGCAGCGCCCAGCTCGTCCCACTCCGGCGCGAGCGGCGCGAGGACCTGCTTCTGGGAGGCCGTGAGCTCCGACCACGCGGGCCGTAATGGCTTCTTGGTATCCGTCTTGCTTTGTGCGGCGACTACCGGGAACGCGAGACATAGCCAAACGATCAGCGTGAGGAGCGTTTTAGCCATGAATCGAAGTCTTTGTCGAGATAGGCGCGAATCGGCAGCTCGTCGGTCAGCAGAGAGACGTCGATGTCGGCAAGATCGTTGTTCATGTTTACCGACCCGTTGCTCTGCCAGTAAGCGACGCCGACCAGCCCGAGCACGAGCACGGCAATGGCGATCAGATGGCGCACGCTGTAGAAGCGGGAATCGGTGACCCGCGCCAGCGCCAGCGCCTGCCCGGCCCATGCAAGACCGAACACCGGTTCGGGCCGTTCGCGGTAGCGCGAAAGGGCGTTCTTGCGCGCCGCGAGCAGGCGCGCCCGCGTAGCCGAGTCGAGTTGAGCCACGCCGTAGTCGAGGTGCTGGACGATCCTTGTCGCCAGCTCGTGTTCCGGCTGGTTCATAACTTGATCCCCTGTTTTCTCAGCATTGCCGCAAGGGCGTGGGCCGCCCGTGAGCAGTGCGTTTTCACGCTCCCCTCCGAGCAACCCATGATTTTCGCCGCTGCCGCGACGTCCAGTTCCTCCCAGTAACGCAGCACGAAAGCCTGACGTTGACGGGCCGGCAGCTTTTCGAGCGCTTTCTCAATCAAAGCAATAACTTGAGACCGCTCCAGTTGCTTTGCCGGGGGTTCCGAAAATTTGGAGTGGTCCTCGAGCTCCAAAGTTTCCAGAGGGTCGGCGTCCTCGTCGGCTTCGGGGCCGAACAGGCTCGAGATCGGCATGGTCCACAGCGAACGCACCCTCTGGCGGCGGTAGAAGTCGCGAATCGTGTTCTGCAGAATGCGCTGGAACAGCAGCGGCAGCTCGGCGGGCGGACGCACGGAGTACTTCTCGGTCAGCTTCAACATGGCGTCCTGAACGATATCCAGAGCAAGATGGTCGTCCCGCACTGCGAACAGCGCCTGCTTGTAGGCGCGGCGCTCGACTTCGGCGAAGAAATCCGAAAGTTCTTTATAAGTGGCCAGTGGTCTCGCCTTTATTGGTTGGCGCGGGGCCGCCCGCGGAGCGCTGCTCCAGGCTCGCCGGCCGAGGTCGGGGGCATCTTAGCAAAAAAACGGCCCGCGCAAACCCCGCCCCATTCGATCCCGGGCTGTGGCTCTATCCTGCTGTTTACAGGGATTTTTTGCTTGACCTGAACGGCCGCAACCGGTAACGTTACACGTTTCCGTGTTTGCTCGGATCAGATCATGGAACTGAACGGCGCCGAGATCGTGGTGCGCTGCCTCCAGGAAGAGGGGGTCGAGTACGTGTTCGGCTATCCCGACGGCGCCGTGCTGTTCATCTACGACGAGTTGTTCAAGCAGAACAAGGTGAAGCACGTCCTGGTGCGGCACGAGCAGGGCGCGGTGCATGCGGCTGACGGCTATGCGCGCTCCACCGAGAAAGTCGGCGTGTCACTCGTCACCTCCGGCCCGGGCGTGACCAATGCCGTGACCGGAATCGCGACCGCTCACATGGACTCGATTCCGCACGTCGTCATCACCGGCCAGGTACCGACTCACGCCATCGGCCTGGACGCGTTCCAGGAATGCGATGCGGTGGGCATCACGCGCCCGTGCGTGAAGCACAACTTCCTGGTGAAGGACGTGAAGGACATCGCTTTCACCATGAAGAAGGCGTTCTACATCGCCGCCACCGGCCGTCCGGGCCCGGTGGTGGTGGATATTCCGAAGGACGTGACCACGGCCAGGGCCGAGTTCCACTATCCGGCGACCATCGCCATGCGCTCCTACAACCCGGTGGTCAAGGGGCACGCCGGCCAGATCAAGAAGGCAACCCAGACGCTGATGAAGGCGAAGCGCCCGATGATCTACACCGGCGGCGGCGTGATCCTGGGCGGTGCCGCGGAAGAGCTCGCGCAGATCGTGCGCCTGCTGGGCTTCCCGTGCACCAACACCCTGATGGGGCTCGGCGCGTATCCCGCGACCGACCGCCAGTTCTTGGGCATGCTCGGCATGCACGGGACCTACGAGGCGAACATGGCGGTGCAGCATTGTGACGTGCTGCTCGCGATCGGCGCGCGCTTCGACGACCGCGTGATCGGCAATCCCAGGCACTTCTTCGCGGAGCAGCGCACCATCATCCACATCGACATTGATCCGTCCTCGATCTCCAAGCGCGTGAAGGTGGATATCCCGATCGTCGGCAACGTGCGCGAGGTGCTGCGCGAGCTGATCAGGCAGCTCGAAGCGGGCGGGGAGAAGCCCGACCAGGAGGCGCTCAAGACCTGGTGGACGCAGATCGAGCTGTGGCGCTCCCGGGACTGCCTCAAGTACGACCGCTCGAGCCCGATCATCAAGCCGCAGTACGTGATCGAGAAGCTCTACGAGGTCACCCGGGGCGATGCGTTCGTGACCTCCGACGTCGGTCAGCACCAGATGTGGGCGGCGCAGTTCTACAAGTTCGACAAGCCGCGGCGCTGGATCAATTCCGGCGGGCTCGGCACCATGGGCTTCGGGCTCCCGGCCGCGATGGGCGTGCAGCTTGCGCATCCCGGGGCGCCGGTGGCGTGCGTCACCGGCGAGGCCTCGATCCAGATGTGTATCCAGGAGCTCTCTACCTGCAGGCAGTACCGGCTGCCGATCAAGGTGGTGAACCTCAACAACAAGTACATGGGCATGGTGCGGCAGTGGCAGGAATTCTTCCACGGAAACCGCTACGCCGAGTCGTACATGGACGCCCTGCCCGACTTCGTGAAGCTCGCCGAATCGTACGGCCACGTCGGCATGAAGATCGAGAAGCCGGAGGACGTGGAGCCCGCGCTCAAGGAGGCGTTCTCGCGCAAGAAGGACCTCGTGTTCATGGATTTCGTGACCGACCAGACCGAGAACGTGTTCCCGATGGTCCCCGGCGGCAAGGGACTCTCGGAGATGATCCTGGTATGAGGCACATCGTGTCCGTCCTCCTCGAGAACGAGGCCGGCGCGCTGTCGCGGGTGGCGGGCCTGTTCTCCGCGCGCGGCTACAACATCGAGTCGCTTACCGTGGCGCCGACCGAGGACCCGACGCTCTCGCGCATGACCATCGTCACCGGCGGGTCCGACGAGGTGATCGAGCAGATCACCAAGCAGCTGAACAAGCTGGTTGACGTGGTGAAGGTGGTCGATCTCTCCGACGGCGATCACATCGAGCGCGAGCTGATGCTGGTCAAGGTGCGCGCGGTGGGAAAGGACCGCGAGGAGATGAAGCGCATGGCGGACATCTTCCGCGGGCGCATCATCGACGTAACCGACAAGGATTACACCATCGAGCTGACGGGCACCGGCTCCAAGCTCGACGCCTTTCTCAAGGCGATCGACCGCAGCGCGATACTGGAGACGGTGCGCACCGGCGCCTCCGGCATCGGCCGCGGCGACCGGGTATTGAGAGTCTAGCTTTCAACGACCGGCCGCTGATAACTGACAGCTGTTGACCAGAGGGGAACGATGAAAATCTACTACGACAAAGACGCCGATCTGTCGCTCATCAAGCGCAAGCACGTCGCCATCATCGGCTACGGCTCGCAGGGGCACGCCCACGCCAACAATCTCAAGGACTCCGGCGTGAAGGTGACGGTCGGTTTGCGCAAGGGCGGGGCTTCCTGGAGCAAGGCGAAGAACGCCGGCCTGCCGGTGAAGGAGATGGACGAGGCGGTAAAGGGGGCGGACATGGTGATGATCCTGCTGCCCGACGAGCACCACTCCGAGATCTATCGCGACCATATCGAGCCCAATATCAAGAAGGGTGCGGTGCTCGCGTTCGCGCACGGTTTCAACATCCACTTCAAGCAGATCGAGCCGCGCCCCGACCTCGACGTGATCATGATCGCCCCGAAAGGCCCCGGGCACTTGGTGCGCTCGACCTACACCCTGGGCGGCGGGGTGCCTTCGCTGATCGCGGTTTACCAGGACCCGGGCGGGAAGGCGCGCGATCTCGCCCTGTCCTACGCCGCGGCGATCGGCGCCGCGCGCGCCGGCGTGATCGAAACCACCTTCCGCGAGGAATGCGAGACCGACCTCTTCGGCGAGCAGGTCGTGCTGTGCGGGGGGCTGACGGCGCTCATCCAGGCCGGCTACGAAACGCTGGTCGAGGCCGGTTACGCGCCGGAGATGGCGTACTTCGAATGCCTGCACGAGGTCAAGCTCATCGTGGACCTGATCTACGAGGGCGGGATCGCCAACATGCGCTATTCGGTCTCCAACACCGCCGAGTACGGCGACTTCACCCGCGGCCCCCGCGTGATCAACGACCAGGTTCGCGCCGAGATGAGGAAGATCCTGCACGAGATCCAGACCGGCCAGTTCGCGCGCGAATTCATACTCGAGAACCGCGCCGGCGCGCCGGTGCTCAAGGCCATGCGGCGCACCGGCGCCGGGCACCAGATCGAGGTGGTCGGCGGGAAGCTGCGCGACATGATGCCCTGGATCAAGAAGAACCGCCTGGTGGACCAGTCCAAGAACTAGCGATGAGTGATGACTGATGAGTGATGAATCGAAAACCCTGGGTGGTGAGCCCGGCGCATCGCACCTGACGCCCGCCGGCGCGGCTTATTATCCCCACCCCATCATTGCCCGCGAGGGCTGGCCGTTCATCGCGGCGGCGGCCGCCGCTGCGCTGCTGGTTCACTGGCTGGCGGGCCCGTGGTGGGCCGCGCCGCTGTGGGTCGTCGTCGCCTTCGTGGTGCAGTTCTTCCGCGACCCCCCGCGCACGGTGCCGCAGGAGCAGAAGGCGGTGCTCTCGCCCGCCGACGGCCGCATCGTCACGGTCGAGCGCGCGCGCGACCCCTACCTCGAGCGCGACGCGCTCAAGATGAGCGTGTTCATGAACGTGTTCAACGTCCATTCCAACAGGAGCCCGGTGGACGGAGAGATTCACAAGACCTGGCACCATGCCGGCAGGTTCTTCAACGCCGCGCTGTCGAAGTCCTCGCTTGAGAACGAGCGCGCGGCGCTGTGGATCAGGACCCCGGGCGGGGCGGACGTGACCTGCGTGCAGATCGCGGGGCTGATCGCGCGCCGCATCCTGTGCTACGTCGGGACCGGCCAACGCCTGGCGCGCGGCGAGCGCTACGGCTTCATCCGCTTCGGCTCGCGCGTGGACGTTTACCTGCCGCCGGCGTCGCGACCGGTCGCGGCCGTGGGCGACAAGGTGTACGCCACGGAATCCGTGCTGGCGCTGTTGCCGTGAATATGAATAGTAAAAACGGAGAAAAAAAGTAGGGTGCATGCTTTACTGTTCGCCGTTCATCATTTACCGTTAACCCGCCGTGTACGAGCCGCGCGAACACAAGCTTTTCATCAAGTCGCGCTTTGCCCGGCGCGGCATCTACTGGCTTCCCAACCTGTTCACGACGGTCGCCCTCTTCGCCGGCTTCTACGCCATCGTGCAGGCGATGCTCGGCCGCTTCGAGCAGGCGGCGATAGCGATCTTCGTGGCGATGGTGTTCGACGGGCTCGACGGCCGCGTTGCGCGCCTGACGCACACGCAGAGCGCCTTCGGTGCCGAGTACGACAGCCTCGCCGACATGGTGTCCTTCGGCGTGGCGCCCGCGCTGGTGGTTTACGTATGGGCGCTCAAGGATTTCGCGGCGATAAAGGAGATCGCGATGCTCGGGCCCTGGCTCAGCACCAAGCTTGGCTGGATCGCGGCCTTCATCTACACCGTCTGCGCCGCGCTGCGGCTCGCGCGCTTCAACACCACGCTCGATATCGCCGACAAGCGCTTCTTCCAGGGCCTGCCGAGCCCGGCGGCGGCGAGCCTCATCGCGGGGATGGTCTGGGCGCTGAACGAGTACCAGATCAAGGGTACCGACGTGAGGTGGCTTGCCTGGGCGCTGACGATGTTCGCCGGCCTCACCATGGTGAGCAACTTCAAGTTCTACAGCGGCAAGGACATCAACCTGCGCAAGAGCGTGCCGTTTTCCGCCGTCGTGGCCATCACGTTCGGCCTGGTGGCGCTGTTCATGTTCTCGAGCACGCTGCCCGAGATGCTGTTCCTGCTGTTCGCCGGCTACGGCGTATCGGGATACGTGATCTGGATCTACGAGCAGGTCCGAAACCGCACCATCGGCCGCACCCCGCCGCCCTCTGCCCCCGGCGCCTGAGGGCGCAGGCCTTGCCGGGGACGCGGAATGCCTATATATTTCACGTTATGCATTGCAGGGCCCAAGTCGATCCGTCGCCCCGTTCCGCCAGCCTCCTGCTGGCCCGCCTGCTGCTGCGCCGCTAGGGCGCACATCACACTTTTCCCACAATCTGTTGTTGGTCCGGCGCGGCAGGTACCGCGGCGGGAAGACTACTTATCGAAGGCGCGTGCTTCCGGACCGGGCGGGGACGGCAGGCCGCAGAAACCCTGGAGACCTCCATGGCCAAGGAAAAACTGATCGTTTTTGACACGACGATGCGCGACGGCGAGCAGAGCCCGGGCGCATCCATGACCAAGGAAGAAAAGCTGCGCATCGCGCGCCAGCTCGAGCGCATGCGGGTGGACGTGATCGAAGCGGGCTTCCCTGCCGCGAGCGACGGCGACTTCGATGCGGTGCGCGCGGTCGCCTCCATCATCAAGGACAGCACCGTGTGCGGGCTCGCGCGCGCCAACGAGAAGGACATCCGGCGCTGCGGCGAGGCCGTGAGGGTGGCGAAGCGCCCGCGCGTGCACACCTTCATCGCGACTTCCCCGATACACATGGAGAAGAAGTTGCGCATGGAGCCCTCGCAGGTGATCGAGCAGGCGGTGCGCGCGGTGGGGTGGGCGCGCGGCTACACCGACAACGTCGAGTTCTCGCCCGAGGACGCGGGGCGCTCCGACATCGACTTTCTCTGCCGCATACTCGAGCGGGTGATCAAGGCCGGCGCCACCACCATCAACATTCCGGACACGGTGGGCTATACGCTGCCGGAGCACTTTGGCAAGCTCATCCGCACGCTCCGCGAACGCATCCCCGGTTCCGACAAGGTGGTGTGGTCCGTGCACTGCCACAACGACCTCGGGCTCGCGGTCGCCAACTCGCTCGCCGCGGTGCTGAACGGCGCGCGCCAGGTCGAGTGCACCGTGAACGGGCTGGGCGAGCGCGCCGGCAACGCAGCGCTGGAGGAGATCGTGATGGCGGTGCGCACGCGCCAGGACATGTTCCCGTGCGACACCGACGTTGATGCCACCCAGATCGTACCCGCGAGCCGCCTCGTCTCCGGCATCACGGGCTTCCCGGTGCAGCCCAACAAGGCGATCGTGGGGGCGAACGCCTTCGCCCACGAGTCGGGCATCCACCAGGACGGCGTGATCAAGAGCCGCGAGACCTACGAGATCATGCGCGCCGAGGACGTGGGCTGGAACGCGAACCGCCTGGTGCTCGGCAAGCACTCCGGCCGCAACGCCTTCCGCCAGCGGCTCACGGAGCTCGGCATCGTACTGGAGTCGGAGGAAGCGCTGAACGCCGCCTTCAAGCGCTTCAAGGACCTTGCCGACAAGAAGCACGAGATCTTCGACGAGGATCTGCACGCGCTGATCACCGAGGAAAACCTCGAGCACGCCGTGGACGAACATTACCGGCTGGTTTCGCTGATCGCGCATTCCGAGACCGGCGAGTCGCCGTACGCGAGGATCGTGGTGACCGAAAACGGCAGGGAGCGGAAGGCCGAGGCGAAGGGGAGCGGCCCGGTGGACGCCTCGTTCAAGGCGCTCGAGGCGGTCGCGAAGAGCGGTGCGGAGCTGCTGCTCTATTCGGTCAACAACATCACCACCGGCACCGATGCCCAGGGCGAGGTCACGGTGCGCCTCTCCAAGGGCGGGCGGATCGTGAACGGGCAGGGCGCCGACACCGACATCGTGGTCGCTTCGGCCAAGGCCTACATCAATGCGCTCAACAAGCTGCACTCCAGGCTGGAACGGGTGAACCCGCAGGTCTGATTCATCATGGCGCCGGAAGCACGCCTCACTGGAGCGGCCAAGACATGGCAAAGTGGCTGATTACAATCGGGATCGTGCTGGTGGCGCTGGGGCTTTTGTGGCCGGTGCTCGCCAAGCTCGGGTTGGGCAGCCTCCCGGGAGACATCAAACTCGAACGCAAGGGCTTTACCTTCTACTTCCCGGTCACGACCGGCATCCTGGTATCGCTGGTCATAACCCTCGTCCTGTGGATTTTCCGGCGCTGACCGGTACCGCCGCGCCGGGGCGGGGGCGAGCCACGCGGTCACGCTCCGCGTAAGGGCCGGGCCATGGCGGCAAGCGCAGCGCGCGCCGCCGTTCATTTCGTCAATTGCACGGCGATTTGCGCAAGCCGCCGGCCGAGCGCGATGCACAGCCTGCGCTCGTGCTCCGTGATCGGCCGATCACCCGCGCCGCCGGCGTGATGGCTCGCGCCGTACGGCGTGCCGCCGGAGGCAGTGGCGAGCAGCTCGGGCTCGGAGTACGGCAGGCCGACGATCACCATGCCGTGGTGCAGCAGCGGCAGCATCATGGATACCAGCGTGGTCTCCTGTCCGCCGTGCAGGCTCGCGGTGGAGGTGAACACCGCGGCGGGCTTGCCCGCGAGCGTCGCCTTCAGCCACAGCTCGCCGGTGGAATCCCAGAAGTACTTCATCGGCGCCGCCATATTGCCGAAGCGCGTGGGCGAGCCCAGCGCGATGCCGATGCATTCCTCGAGATCTTTCAACTCGGCATAGGGCGCACCGGAATCCGGCACGGCAGGCTCGACCGCTTCGCGCACGGCGGACACCCCGGGCACGGTGCGCACGCGCGCGGTGCAGCCCTTGACCTGCTCCACGCCGCGCGCGACGAGCTGCGCCATCTCCTTCACGGCCCCGGTGCGGCTGTAGTAGAGGACGAGAATTTCCTTCATCATGCCCGCCGGAGTTCGGGAGGGGAGTATTATATAAAAGCCCTCCCGTCATCGAGGACAGCGCGTTGCTGAAGCTGAGGAAGACTCCGCCGCTCGTCGATTTCGCGCGCATGGTCGCGCAGCGCTTCAGTGAAGACCGCTGCCTTCAGGTCGCCTCCAGTCTCACGTTTACCACGCTGCTCGCGATCGTTCCGATCGTCACCGTCGCGCTGACGCTGATCTCGGCGTTCCCGGTGTTCCGCGAGCTGATCGAGCTCGTCCAGCAGTTCCTGGTAAAGAACATGCTGCCGGAGTCGGCGGAGGTCGTCGCCGTCTACACCCGGCAGTTCACCGAGAACGCGGCGAAGCTCACCACCGTCGGCATCGTTTTCCTGTTCGTCACGGCGATGATCGTGTTGATGACGATAGACCGCGCCTTCAACCAGATCTGGCGCGTGCCCCGTCCGCGCACCACGGTGCAGCGCGTGTTCATTTACTGGGCGCTCCTCACCATCGGCCCGATCCTGATCGGCGCCAGCCTGTCGCTCACTTCGTGGCTGGTGAGCCTCTCGTTCGGGCTGGTGAAGGACGTGCCCTACGCGGGCTTCGTGCTGCTCAAGATCGTGCCGATGCTGCTCACAGGATTCGCGTGCACGCTGCTCTTCATCACGGTCCCCAACCGGCGCGTGCTGGTGCGCGACGCCCTGTCCGGCGGTTTCCTCGCGGCTCTGGGGTTCGAGGCGATGAAACAGGGGTTCGCGCTCTACCTCACGCAGTTCGCGACCTACAAGCTGGTCTATGGTGCGTTCGCGAGCGTGCCCATTTTCCTGCTCTGGATCTACCTCTCCTGGCTGGTGGTGCTGTTCGGGGCGGTGTCGGCGGCGGTGATGCCGGAGTGGCGCGAGCGCGCGGCGCAGGCCGAGGCGGTGCCCGGGTCTCAGTTCCTCGACGCGCTGCAAATCCTGCGCATCCTGTCGGAAGCGCACCGCAGCGGCGAGATCGTGACGGTGTTTCGCCTGCACGCCGCGGTCAAGCTTCCCATAGACCGGATCGAGGCGATCCTGGATGCCATGAGCACGGCGCACTGGGCGGGCAGGGTGGCGCACGGGTGGGCGCTAATCAAGGACGCCGCCGAGGTGAGCGTCGCCGACGTCTATCACCTCTTCGTGTTCCGCGCCGGCGCGAGGCTGCCCACGCGGCAGTCGGGCCAGGAACTCGATCGGCTCGCGCTCGACCTGGCCGGCGGCATCGAGAAGGATCTCGGGCTCTCGCTCGAGGAGCTGTTCAGCAGGGTCGCGCCGGAGGCCGCGGTCGCCCCGATCCGCATCCAGGCCGCCAGGGACAAGGCGTGAACGACGGCGGGCGGTGGTTCGAGCGCGTGCCGTGGAACAGCCGCTTCGTGGTGATGATCGCGGTCACGGCAAGGAGGTGACCCGGGAGGCGCGATCGCGCGTGCGCTCGACCGTCCGCACCGGGTACTGCCACTGCCAGTCGCGCTGCCAGGCGCGCACCACCATGGTCGGGTACTCGGGACTGCCGAGGCTGCCGTTGTAGCGCCCGAGCGCGCGGTAGAGGTCCCCCTTTTCTAAGTCGAGGTAGTAGCGCAGGATCACGCTGCCGTAGCGCAGGTTGGTGCGCAGGTGGAAGAGATTTTGGTCCCCGGCCCCGATCAGCTTCACCCAGAACGGCATCACCTGCATGTAGCCGCGGGCGCCGGCGCGCGAGACGGCGTACTTGCGGAAATTGCTCTCGACCTGGATCAGCCCCAGCACCAGTTGCGGATCAAGGCCGGCGCGCTTGGCTTCGTAGTGGACCGTGATCAGGAACTCGTCGCGCGCGACGCGGTCGGGCATCTTCTTCGCGAGACGGCGCGACATGGCGGAGAGCCAGGCCCTAGCCTCGGACTCGGTGTCGAACGCGAGGTATGGCGCCGCCTGATCCGAGATCGCCTTGTTCAGCGCGGCCCGCACGCTCGCCGCGAGCGGCTCGTAGGCCTGCGCGCCGGAGAACGCCGTCGCCGGCGCCACCAGCGCCAGGGCGCACGCGAACCTGCCTCCCATGCGGACTAGTTTTCGCACACCTTTGATTTTACGTATTTAACCGCGTCCTGCAAGGCGACGGCCTCGGCCTTTGCCTTGCGCCGGCCCTGGTACTCGATCTGCCCGCTCTTCAGCCCCCGCTCGCCGATCACGATGCGGTGGGGGATGCCGATCAGCTCCATGTCGGCGAACATCACGCCGGGGCGCTCCTCGCGGTCGTCGAACAGCACGTCAAGGCCGGCCTCTCTGAACTCGCGGTGGAGACGTTCCGCGGTTTCCCTGACCCGCGCACTCTTACCCATGCCGATCGGCACCAGCGCCAGCTCGAACGGCGCCAGCGCGCGCGGGAAGATGATGCCATGCTCGTCGTGGTTCTGCTCGATCGCCGCGGCGACGATGCGCGTCACCCCGATGCCGTAGCAGCCCATCTCCATCATGCGCGACTGCCCCGACTCGTCGAGGAAGCTGAGGTTCATCGCGCCCGAATACTTGGTACGCAACTGGAAGATGTGGCCGACCTCGATACCACGGCAGATCTCGAGCGTGCCTGCGCCGTCGGGACTGGGATCGCCCGCAACGACGTTCCGGAGGTCGGCGACGGCCGGCTCGGGAAAGTCGCGACCGATATTGGCTCCGGCGTAGTGGTGGTCGTTGCGGTTGGCTCCGACGACGAAGTCGGACAATGCCGCCACGGCGCGGTCGGCGACGACGGCGCCCTTGAAGCCGATGGGACCCAGCGAGCCAGTATCCGCTCCGAACAGCTCATGAATCGCCGCGCCCGAGGAGAACGTGACCGGCCTCTTCACCTGCTCGAGCTTGCTAGCTTTGACCAGATTCAGCTCGTGGTCACCGCGGATCATCAGCAGCACCGGCCGGCCCTCGGCGCCGTCCACCACGACGGCTTTCACGGTCTGCTGCGCGGGGATCTTCAGGTATGCGCAGAGTTCGGCGATCGTCTTCACGCCGGGGGTGCGCACTTCGTGCAGGGGGTGCCGGGGAGCCGGACGCGGCATGGGCGGAGCCACGGCCTCGGCCAGCTCGACGTTCGCGGCATAATCCGAGGCCGGGCAGTAGGCGATCGCATCCTCGCCGGAATCGGCGAGCACGTGGAACTCGTGCGAGCCGGTGCCGCCGATTGCGCCGGTATCGGCGGCGACCGCGCGGAACTCCAGGCCCAACCGCGTGAAGATGCGCGAGTAGCAGTCGTACATCACCCAGTAGGTCTCATCCAGGCTCGCCTTGTCCGCGTGGAAGGAATAGGCATCCTTCATGATGAACTCGCGCGCGCGCATCACGCCGAAGCGCGGCCGGATCTCGTCACGGAACTTGACCTGGATCTGGTAGAGATTGAGCGGCAGCTGGCGGTAGCTCTTCACCTCGCGCCGGACGAGGTCACTCACCACCTCCTCGTGCGTCGGGCCGAAGCAGAAGTCGCGCTGGTGGCGGTCCTTGAAGCGCAGCAACTCCGGGCCGTACTGCTCCCAGCGCCCCGATTCCTGCCACAGCTCGGCGGGCTGCACCGCGGGCATCATGACTTCGATCGCGCCGGCCGCGTTCATTTCCTCGCGCACGATTGCCTCCACCTTGCGCAGCACCCGCAGGCCCAGGGGCATCCAGGTATAGACGCCGCTCGTGAGGCGCTTGATCAGGCCCGCGCGCAGCATGAGCCGGTGGCTCACCACTTCGGCTTCGGCCGGCGCCTCCTTGAGTGTGGACAGAAAGAACTGCGAAACGCGCATGGCAGTTACGGATCGGGCAAAATCGCTATTCTACCGAAGGCGATGGTGCCAAGAACAACGGCATGAATTTTTTCGACAGGTGGCGCCTGCACTGGCGCGCCGAAGACGAAACGGTTTACGTGACGGAGAGGTTCGGTGTGCGCTCGCTGCACATCGGCAGCGACACCATCCAGAGCTCGATGCGGCTCGCGCGCCCCAACGACCTGGAGCTCGCCTACACCCGCAGCATGATGGCGTTCCTGCTGTTCAACAGCGAGCCGCGGCACGTGCTCATCGTTGGCCTGGGCGGCGGCTCGATCGTCAAGTTCATCTATCACCGCATGCCGGAGGTGAAGATCGAGGTGATCGAGATCAACCCGCAGGTGGTGGCCGTCGCGCGGCAGTATTTTTACGTGCCGCCGGACGACGGGCGGCTTACGGTGCGCATGGGTGACGGTGCCGAGCACGTGGCACGGGCGGCGGCGCCCGCGGACGTGATCGTGGTGGACGGCTACGACGGCGAATCACAGGCGGAGGAGCTGTATTCCAGGGTGTTCTATGGAGCGTGCCTGCAGCGGCTCGGCGGGGGCGGCGTGCTGGTGGTGAACTTGTGGGGCTCAGATCGCAAGTTTAACGATTATCTCGATCGCATCGAGGCGGCGTTTCCCGCGGGAACGCTCTGCCTGCCGGCGGAAAAGCCGGGCAACATCATCGTGTTCGCGTTTCGCGATCCACCGGGCAGGCCGCGCTGGGACGATCTTGCTGCGCGGGCGCACGGGCTGGAGGCACGCTACGGGCTCGAGTTCGTGAAGTTCGTGCAGGGGCTGCACAAGATGAACCGCTGCGACGCGCAGTGCCTCTATCCCTAGGGGTTTGTCGGACTTCGGGCCGACTAACTCCTTAGCAGCCTGTCGGGAGGCCAGGTCCGATAGGCTCCCGGCCCTTCAGGTTCAAGGTTCCGGATTCAACATTCAAGGTCTTGACCCGGAACCTTGAGGCGGTTTGGCGCGCAAGGCTTTTTTTTGCGTCCAAATTGTGAAAAAATCATGACAAGAAACTCGGTTAGGGGATTTCCATGATTGATCGTGACGGATATCGCCCGAACGTCGGCATCATTCTATGTAACTGGAAGAACGAGGTTTTCTGGGGCAAGCGGGTCAGGGAGCATTCATGGCAGTTTCCCCAGGGCGGCATCAAGCCGGGGGAAGCCCCGGAGGCGGCGATGTATCGCGAGCTCGAGGAGGAAGTCGGTCTTGGCCCGCATCACGTGCGCATACTCGGGCGTACCCGTGACTGGCTGCGCTACGACGTGCCGGAGCGGTGGATCAAGCGCGATTGGCGCGGCAATTATCGCGGCCAGAAGCAGATCTGGTTCCTGCTGCGGCTGATCGGCCGCGACTGCGACGTTCGGCTGCGCACCTCGAGCAAGCCCGAGTTCGATGCCTGGCGCTGGAACGCCTACTGGGTGCCGATGGAAGTGGTGATCGAGTTCAAACGAGAGGTGTACCAGAGGGCGCTCGAGGAGCTGGCGCCGTATCTTTACCGCCGCTTCGAGCGCAAGCCGCGGCGGCAGGCGAACGAGCGGGAACGGATCGGCGCGTTGGGGCGCGGATAGCCGTTCCGCGACGGCTGCTGCGTGCTCTCGCACAGCGTCCACCCCCGCCGGACCACGCGGCACGGCCGGAAAACCCGGCCAGCCCGCTCAGGTCTAACGGTCAAGATCACCGGTTGCCGCGCAAGAGACAGGAGCAGGCCATGCTCAGGAGCTACCCGCCGTTGGCGTCCGCCAGACTGCAGTCCGGTGTCGGTTACGCCCAGCCTACCCAGGCCTTCCCGGAAAAAGTCACGCTCGATGACGCAGCGGTGAATGTGATGACCGACCTCACGCGCGTGACCGCCGTCATCATCCTGCCCGCTGACACCGTGGATGAGGCGCACCGCCGCATGATCCAGCGCGGGGTGCGCATGCTCCTGGTGGTGGATCAGAACCGCAGGATGCTGGGACTCATCACCGCGACCGATATCCTGGGTGAGCAGCCGGTGCAGGCGGCGGTCCAGCGCGGCCTACGGCGCGAGGAGATCCTGGTGCGTGACATCATGACGCCGCAGGAGCACCTCGACGTGCTGAATATGGACGACTTGCGGGCGGCCAAGGTCGGCCACGTGGTCACCACCCTCAAAAGGTGGGGGCGGCAGCACGCGCTCGTGGTCGAGTGCGACGCCAAGGGCCGGCAGACGGTCAGGGGGTTGTTTTCCGCGACCCAGATCGCACGCCAGCTCGGAGCCTCGATCCAGACCAGCGAAATCGCGCACACGTTTTCCGAAATCGAGGCGTTGCTCGCGCGTTGAATGCTTGATCTGCATATGACCTGGATCAATCAACCGGCGCACAAGGCGGTTAGCGTGCAACGTTGGCAAGGAGACCGGCAGATCGAATATTGACAGGCCGGGAAGGCTTGATTATATTCTTTCCATAAATCAGACTTAGTCTAATTTCTGTTTTGACAGCAGAAAGGAGTGAGTCTTTGCACAATTCGATAATGAGTTATCAACCATTTGATTGAAAGGAGTAATCCATGCAACTCAAAGGTTCCAAAACACATGAGAATTTGAAGGCTGCCTTTGGCGGCGAATCAATGGCGAACCGGCGCTACCTCTATTTCGCTGCGAAGGCCGACGTCGAAGGTCAAAACGACGTTTCCGCAGTTTTTCGCTCCACCGCCGAGGGAGAAACTGGCCACGCCCACGGCCATCTCGAGTACCTGGAATCTTGTGGTGATCCGGCGACCGACCTGCCGTTCGGGAAGACCCGCGAGAACCTCAAGGCGGCGATTGCGGGCGAGACCCACGAATACACCGACATGTATCCGGGGATGGCCAAGACCGCGCGCCAGGAAGGGTTCAGCGAAATTGCCGACTGGTTCGAGACGCTGGCCAAGGCCGAGCGCTCCCACGCCAACCGCTTCCAGAAGGCGCTGGACGCGCTGGTCGACTGATTGAAAGCGGAAGAAAGAAGGCGGGAGACGGAAACCCGGCTTCCGCCTTTTTTCATCCCTCATTCCTCGTATTAGAGGTTCCAGATGACGGTACGCGAGGGGAGCATCGAGGCTCCCACCCGCCATCCACTCGACTGGAAATCGCCGAGCTTCTACGACGAGGCCAAAGTCGAGAAAGAGCTCGAGCGGGTTTTCGAAATCTGCCATGGCTGCCGGCGCTGCGTGAACCTGTGCACAGCGTTCCCGACGCTGTTCGACCTGGTCGACGAGAGCGAGACCATGGAGGTCAATGGGGTCAGGAAGCAGGACTACCGGAAGGTGGTTGAACAGTGCTATCTGTGCGACATGTGCTACATGACGAAGTGCCCGTACGTGCCACCGCATCCCTGGAACGTGGATTTCCCGCACCTCATGCTGCGCGCAAAGGCGGTCAAGTTCAGGAAGGGCGGGGTGACGTTCCGGGACCGGCTGCTTTCCAGCACCGACGCCGTGGGCAAGCTCGCGACCATTCCGGTGGTGGTGCAACTGGTGAACGCCGTCAACAAGGCCCCGGCTGCACGCGCCTTCATGCATGCCACGCTCGGCGTTCACAAGGACCGGGTGCTGCCGGAGTACGCGAACACGCGGTTCCGGGCCTCGGCGCGGCCGCAATCATCGTCCGCACCGCGCGACGGCAGCCGCACGCCGGGCAAGGTGGCGCTGTTCTCAACCTGTTACGTCAATTACAACGAGCCCGGCATCGGCCATGACCTGCTGAAGATCCTCGCCCACAACGAGATCCCCGCGGTCGTGGTGGAGAAAGAGGCATGCTGCGGCATGCCCAAGCTCGAGCTCGGCGATCTCGAGGCCGTCGCCCGCAACAAGGAGGTCAACCTTCCCGTACTCGCCGGTCTTGCGCGCGAGGGCTATGCCATTTTGACAGCCGTGCCCTCCTGCACGCTGATGTTCAAGCAGGAGCTGCCGCTGATGTTCCCGGATGACGCCGAAGTCGGGGCGGTGGCGGAGGCGGTGTTCGATCCTTTCGAGTACCTGATGCTGCGCCACCGCGATGGCCTGCTC
>DAIDBG010000326.1 GCA_027310225.1 bacterium
GCGCCGTACTCGACCAGCTGCGCCTTGAGGTTCTCGATCGGGTCGACCGCCCGCCACGCCGACTCCTCGTCGCGGGTCCGGTACTCGTTGCGCGGATCGGACAGCGAGTGGCCGTAATAGCGGTAGGTGCTGGCCTCGATGAGCACCGGCCCCTGTCCGGAGCGGCAGAGCGTCGCCGCTCGCTCGACCGCGTCACGGACGGCGAGGGCGTCCATGCCGTTGACGAGCTCGGCGTGCATGTTGTCCTCGGCGAAGCCGGCCGCCCGCCGCGAGGTGGCGGATGCCCTCGGCTATCCGTACAGGGAGCCGTTGCGCGCCCTCGGCGCGTAGCGTCTTTGCCCGCAGACCGGCGCGCACGTTGTTTGCCGGAGAGTGAACCGGATTTGATCCATGTCAACAACGCATTCCGGCCTTCGGCGAGAATTCCCGCAGCGACCGGAGAGGCTTCAGCGCATCCGGTGAATCCGGGCGGTTCCCGGCTCCCTGCTTGCAGGAGGTACGAGATGACGGTGGGCGCAATTTGCAATCGGCGAATTCCGACGGCGGCCGGGAGCACGAGCATGCTTGAGGCGGCGAAATCCATGCGCGCTCTCGACGAGAAGGTGCTGGTCGTGACCGAGGAAAAGGGCGGAAGGCTTTTCGCCGCGGGCATCGTGACGGAGCGTGAATTCGTCTCCAGCGTCGTCGCGCGCGGGGCGGACCCCTCGGCACTCACCCTGCAGGACGTCATGCGCACCCGTTTCGGCTTCGTGACGGAAACCGACCGCGTGGTTGACACCGCGTGCTGGATGCACCGGAACCACCTGCGGGAAGCCGTCGTTCATGACCAGGACGGCGCGCTGGTCGGGGTCGTGACCCTTGACCAGCTGGTTGACAGCATAGCGGAAGAAGTCGCCGGCTCCGCGACGCCCGCAGCGGACGAACCCCTCGTGCAGGGACGGCCCGCGCTCCATTGATGGCCGCCGCGCCTGCCTGCGGGCTCGACCGGCTCGGCCAGGAAAATTGCGCAGCGCCGTGATTGATCCGGGCGGCGGCACGTTCGGCGTCACGATCATGGAATCCGGAACCGGATTGCTCGGGAAGCGGCCAGGCGCGAGCGCGAGGAGGCCCTTACGTCCAGTGCGCGTCAATCCAGCGCAGGATTTCCGGCCACAGGTGCGCATGCGCGCGCCTTCCCACGAGCGGGCCGACGTGCTGCAGGCAGACTCCGACCTCGCGCCTGTATTCGAGCAGGGCGGTCTCGGCGCCCGTGGCCGCTTCGAGGAAGGGCCGCACCGCCCGCGGCGGAACGATCCCGCAGAGGGGATCAACGACGCACAGGACGGGGGCGGTGATCCGGGACGGCACGGCGGGCCGCCCGCCGACCCGGAGCTCGCCGCGCACGAAGCGGTCCTCGCGGCCGAGCAATTGCGCGAGCTCCGCGAACAGCCGCTGCGGCATTGCGAACTCGTCCAGCGTCCAGCGCTCGACGCGCAGATGGTTACGCAGGGCGCCGGCGTCGGGGAAGCTTTGCACCAGATCGAGCCAGCGCTCCCAGGCGAACGTCTCGGGCGAAGCCTGGAAGCTCGCCGTGCTGAGGAACGATCCCGGCACGGATTCGGGCAGTGCCGCAAGGTCAAGGTCGCCGGTCATGCGGCCGAAGATCCCCCCGTCCGGGCCGAAGTGAAGCGGAGCGGCGAGCAGAACGAGCGCGCGGATGCGCCCGGGATGCAGCGCCGCGAAGATCGCGGCCAGCAGCCCGCCGAGCGAGTGCGCGACCAGGATCGGCGGCTCTCCGGCCGCCGCATCCAGGCAGTCGAAGATCAGGCGGTCCGCGAACTCGGCGAGCCCGAACTCGGGCGGGGCGGCCCGCCATTCGATGAGAAACACGCGGGCGCCGTGCTCCTGGCATCGCCGCACGGCGCTCACTTCCGGCGCGAGATCGAAGATGTAGGGGCGCTTGATGGGTGCGGAGACCATCACGAGCAACGGCCCGCTGGCGCGCCCGCCGCAATAGCGCCGGAGCGCCGCTCCCGGCTCGCGAAAAACGGCGTCGCTGGAGGTTTCCACCGGGCCGAACCCCAGCGCGTCGAAACCCGACCCTTGCAAGCGGCGCAGCTCATCGAGGTTCTCGAAGGCGGCCCAGTTGAGGGCGTGGCTGCGCACGGTCCCTCCCCCGCGAACGCGCGGCTCAGCGCGGGCCCGACGGGCGACCGCCGTGCAGCCGGTCGTCGTCAATCGGAAGCGGTCATCGGGCGCGTCACCGGGTCCAGTGGACGCGCAGCAGGTTCTGTTCCGGGTTGTAGTGGAATTCAAGCTTGCCACGGTAGGCGCGATGCAGGGCTTCACCCAGGGCGCGCGCCAGGTGCGGGTCGGTCGTGCTCACCGTGATGCCGCCGTTATCGTGCGAAATATCCATGATCCGCTGCAGCGGGTGTTCGGCGTTCGCGCGGCTTTCTATATGGCGCAGGAGGTTGAGCACTTCGTCGTGGTGCGCGCGCAGGAACCCGCCGTCGAGCGTCACGTATCCGGCCGGGAACCTGTCGCGGATGCGATGGCACGCCGGACAAAGCTCTTTACGGGCTTCCGGCGGTGCGGGCAGCCGCTGCCATCTGCCGTCGTGAAACAGCGCTCCGCAGTCCGGACAGACGGCAGGCTCTACAGGTTTGCTGCGCGATTGGTAGCTGTCGTGCACGTGTTCCTGGATGAACGTGTTCCTGCGCAGGCGCTTGAATCCGGGTGGTAACGCTTTGGGTTTCATATGAGATCCTCGTTCCTCACCGGCGCCGGCCGTTGGCGGCAGGCGCACGGAAACAGTTAACCGCATCGGGCATCCCGGCGGGTTGATGCAGATCAAGATCGGCCTGCGCGATTCCGGCGCACGGAAAGGCGCGGAAGGTCTTGCAGAATCAGACGGGGGACCCTGCATCTTGATCTAAATCAAAGGGGACGGCCCGCGTGCTCTTATCATGTGACCTAGCGGCCTGTGCGGACCGTTGAGTCTGGCAGGCCGCGAGGACAGCCGTGAGGAAAACGACATGACGACGATCGGAGAAATCTGCACCCGCGAAACCGTTTTTGCGGCACGCGACACCACGGTCGCGGCGGCGGCGAAACTCATGCGCCAGCATCACGTCGGCAGCCTCGTGGTCGTCGAGCAGGTGAACGGCGACCGGCGCATCCCGCTCGGCATCGTCACCGACCGCGACATCGTGGTCGAAGTGATGGCGCCGGGGCTCGATGCGAGCGTCATCACGGTGGGCGACATCATGGACCCGGAGCTGGTGACGGCGCGCGAGTCCGAGGGCCTGCTCGAGACGATGGAGATCATGCGCTACCGGGGCGTGCGGCGGATGCCGATCGTGGGCGACGAGGGGCAGTTGATCGGCATCGTTTCCATTGACGACCTGCTGGGCGTACTGGCGGAGGAGCTGACCGAGCTCACCAAGATCGTGGCGCGGGAGCAGTCTCGCGAAGCCGCGGCGCGCAGATGACGGTGCGCTTCGCGACGATGACGGAAGCGGCCCTTGGCGGCGCATAACGTCTGCATCATCGTCGCCGGCGCCTCGCGCGCGCGCTTCTTCCGCGTCGAGCCGGCCGATTCGCCGCGCTCCCGCGTGAAGCTCGTCGAGCGCTCGTCGCTTGCCAATCCCGATGCCGGGGGCAGGGACGAGAACACGACGGGGCGGGTGCGGACCGAAGCCATCACGAACCGCGAGGCGGGGCCGGTACACCCGATCGGCGCGCAGCGTGCCCGTCACGAGCTGGAGCTCGAACGCCGCTTCAGCCGCGAGATCGCACGGCAGGCCGCGCACATGACGGGAAGGTGGAAGTCCGGCACCGTGGTGCTGATCGCCGAGCCGCGGCTGCTCGGATTGACGCGCGAGGTGCTGCGAGAGGCGCTGAAGCCGGGCATCGAGCTGAAGGAGCTGGCGAAGGACTACGCGCCGCTCACGGCGGGCGAGATCCACGACCGCCTGGTCCTGAACCGCCTGGTCCCGGTCCCGCGCGGGGACCACGCCTGACGCGGTGGCCGCGTGGTTCAGCGGCGCCCCACCAGGTAGCCGATGAGGAAGCCGATGCCGGCGGTGACGCCGATGGCGGTCCAGGGATTGGAGCGCACGTACTCGTCGGTCGCGCCGGCGGCGGCTTTTGCCTTCTCGGCGGCCGCGGCCTCGGCTGCGATGGCACGCGCCTGAACGTTGGCGAGCGCCAGCCGCGCCTTGTCGCGGGCGGCGGCGATCTTTTCGCCCGATTGCTCCGCGGTGGCCTTGATGAGCTCCTGGGTGTCGGCGGCCAGCACCTTGAAGTCGGCGACGAGTTTCTGGGTTGTTTCAGTCGTCATTGCAGTCTCCTTGCGGAAAGAATCACGGGCCCCGGGCCGGGGCGTTCGAAAAAAGAATGGCACGCCGGCCCGGATCTGGTACTGACGTGGATCAAATCGCCCTCCCGGGCGCGCGCCGCGGCCGGACCGGTCACAGGCGCGTTATCGGCTATACTTCGGCCGGTTGGAGCGCGGGTTGCGCGGCGCCGGTTTTCCTTCCCGGGGAGCCGCGGTGGCGCGCCAGCGGAACGTTCCGGACGTGCTCAAGAATCTCTTATCCGCCGACCCGGCACAGCGGGCCCTCCTCATCGCGGGGATCGCGTTCATCGCGATCATCGCCGGCGGCACCACGCTGGCGCTATGGCGGCACCGCACCGCGGCGCTCGACCAGGGCGAGGGGCAGCTCTCGAACCTCGTTCTCATTCTGGAGGACCAGGCGCGGCATGCCGTCCGCGAGGTGGATCTCGCGCTGCTCGAAACGGCCGGGGACTACCGCGACGCGACAACCGGACGGCTGGCCGACGCGCAGCTTCAGGAACGGCTGACGAACCGCATGGCGCAGCTGCCGCAGCTGCGCGCGCTCGCAGTCATCGGCGCCGGCGGCGAACTGGCCGCTGGCTCTCCCGCCTTTCCCGCACCGGCCGTCAATTACGCCGACCGCGAGTACTTCCAGGCGCTGCGCGACGGGACGGCAGGCGGGCTGCACGTCGGCGAGCCGGCACGGGACCGCACCACGCGGGAATGGGCGTACACCTTCAGCCGCAGGATAGACGGTCCCGATGGCGGGTTCCGGGGCGTGGCCGTCGCGGTGATCAGCATGCCGTACTCTCAGGACTTCTACCGGTCGCTCGACCTCGGCCCGGCAGGTCGCACGTTGCTGTTCCGGCGCGACGGCGTGCTGCTCTCCAGCTATCCCCCCGAGCCGGAGGCAGCGGGGCGCTCCTTCGCGCGCCACGAGCTGTTTTCGCAGGAGCTGGCGCGATCGGCCGGGGGGGTCAGGCGCGGCCCGGGCCTGCTTGACGCGGAGCCGCGCTTCATCGCCTATCAGGTGCTCCGGGACTATCCGCTCGTCGTCGCGGTGTCCTCGACGCAGCGCTACGTTCTCAAGGACTGGTATCGGGCGGCGTGGCAGCTGGGAGTGGTGTCGGCTGTGGTGGCGTCTTTCGTGGTGCTCGTTTTGTTCCTGCTTGACCGGCAGCACCGCTTCAGCGCCGCGCACGCGCGCGAGGTGCGGGACGCGGAGCGGCGCTGGCTTGCGGCGATGGAGGCGGCGGGTCACGGCGTGTGGGACTGGGACGTGAGCTCGGACAAGGTGTACCGTTCTCCTCACTACCACAAGATCCTGGGTTATTCTGGCGACGAAATCCCCGGCGGGCGCGAAGGCTGGTTCCAACTGCTCCATCCCGACGACCGCAAGCTGTCCCATCAGGCCAGCCGAGCCTGCCTCGATGGCGAGGTGGATACGTTCTCGGCGGAGCTCAGGCTGCGCTGCAAGGACGGCGGCTGGAAATGGGTCCTCAACCGCGGCATGGTGGCCGGCCGCGACGGACAGGGCAGGGCGCTGCGCATGCTCGGAACCATCACCGACATGAGCGAGCACTTCCAGGCGCAGCAGCGGCTGCACGAGAGCGAGATGCAGCTCAATGGCATCATCGCCTCGGCGATGGACGCGATCATCACGGTGGACGAGAGGCAGAACATCGTTCTGTTCAACGCGGCCGCGGAGAAGATCTTCCGCTGCCCGGCCGCGGAGGCGATCGGCGGCCCGCTCGGCCGCTTCATCCCGGAGCGCTTCCGCGAGGCGCACCGGGAGCACATCGAGCGCTTCGGCGCGACCGGGGACACCACACGCGCGATGGGCGCGCGCATGGCGCTTTCCGGTCTGCGCGCGGACGGCGGGGAGTTCCCGATTGACGCCTCGATCTCGCAGATCATGATCGAGGGCAGGAAGCTCTATACGGTGATCCTGCGCGACATTTCCGAGCGCAGGCGCGCCGAGGACGCGCTGGAGCGCTCCCACCGGGAGCTGCGCGAGCTCTCCGGCGCAATGAACGAGGTGCGCGAGGCCGAGCGCACGCGGATCGCGCGCGAGCTGCACGACGAGCTCGCGCAGTGGCTGACCGCGATCAAGATGGACGTGTCGTGGCTCTCCTCGCGCCTGCCGCGCGAGCAGCGGCCGCTCCTCGACAGGGCCGAGAAGCTGAAGGCGATGGTGGACACCACCGTGAGCGCGGTGCGCCGCATCGCGGCGGACCTGCGGCCGGTAATGCTGGACGACCTCGGGCTGGTTCCCGCCACCGAGAGCCTGCTGCACGAATTCTCGCAGCGCACCGGTGTCCTCGTCAGCCTCGACCTGGATTCGGACAAGCTCGACTTCGGCGACCCGCTCGCGACCTCGGTCTATCGCATGGTCCAGGAGGCGATCACCAACGTCGCGCGCCACGCCGAAGCGACGGAAGTCCGGATCACCATGAGGCACCGGGACGAGAACCTCGTGGTGCAGGTGCGCGACAACGGCAAGGGGTTCGATCCGGAGGTCGCGGCGCGCAAGAAGTCGTTCGGGGTGCTCGGCATCCGGGAGCGCGCCCACACACTCGGCGGGGCCGCGCGCATCGTGCGGCTCGAAAGCGGAGGCACGCTGGTCGAGATCATGATCCCAGTCGCGCGCTATCGCAGGGGAACGAGGCATGATACGGGTGTTGCTGGCTGACGATCATCCGATCGTGAGGGCGGGGCTGCGCGAGATCCTCGCCGGGCTCGAAGACATCGAGGTGGCGGGCGAGGCGGCCAGCGGCCACGAGGTCGTGGCCAGTATCCGGTCCGGGAACTACGACGTGGCGGTGCTCGACATGACGATGCCCGGCAGGAGCGGCATCGAGCTGATCAAGCTGGTGAAGGCCGAGAAGCCGAAGCTGCGGATCCTGGTGCTCAGCATGCACAGCGAGGAGCAGTACGCCGTGCGCGCGCTCAAGGCGGGCGCGTCCGGCTATCTCACCAAGGAAAGCGCCGCCGATCAGCTGGTTGCGGCGATCCGCAGGATCGCGGGCGGCGGCGCCTACGTCAGCGCGGAAACCGCGGAACGGCTCGCGCTCGACGCCGGCCCGCACGCGGAGTCCGCGCCGCACACGCTGCTCTCCGACCGCGAGTTCCAGGTGTTCCAGATGATCGCGCGCGGCGCCACCGTGAGCGAGATCGCGCGCGAGCTGTCGCTCTCCGTCAAGACCGTGAGCACCCACAAGACCCGCCTCATGGAAAAGATGGGCCTCGCCAACCCGGCGGAACTCGTCCGCTACGCCCTCGAGCACAAGCTCTTCGACGAGCCGGGCGGCACGCCTCAGGGATGAAGGACGAAGGAAAGACCGTTTCGGGCGCCTGACAAGATGAATTCCCCTCCTTATCAAGGAGGGGTTCAACCACCCCTTAATCCCTTCCTTATCAAGGAGGGGTGGATGCGAAGCAGACGGGGTGGTTTGGAATCTCAACGCGCTCCCACCACCCCGGCGCCGTTGGCGTCACCCCTCCTCCGGCAGGAGGGGATCGTCGATTCTTCTCAATCCCGGCCCTGATTTCAGTTGGCGCCACCCCTCCTCCGGTAGGAGGGAATCGTGCAGGCGACCCGGCGTATTTGCTCATCTTAGTTAGGCGCTCTTGGTAGCCATCTTTCCGCCTTCATCCTTCAGGCGGAGCCGGCGGGTCATCCTTCATCCTTCCGCCTTCATCCTTCGAAGTAGGAATCGTCCTACGCCCCCTACCTGATTCCTACAGCGGTTTTCAGACTCCCCCCGATAGCGCCCGGGGCCGGCCGGCCCGCATACTGCCGGCCATGGACTACAACAACGACAGAGACGGTCTCGAGATGAAAGTCTTCGTGGTGGAGGACTCCGCAGCCGTGCGCGAGAGGCTGGTGGAGATGATCGGGGAAATCAAGGGCATGGAAGTGGTCGGCGAGGCCGGTACCTACGCTACCGCCGTCGCCGGTATCATGGCCACCTGTCCCGACGTGGCGATCGTGGACATCAACCTCCCCGAGGGCAGCGGCATCGAAGTGCTGGCGCACGTCAGGCAACTGCTCCCCGAACTCAGGGGAATCATGCTGACCAATTACACCTCGCCCCAGCACAGGAAGGCGAGCTCGGACGCCGGCGCTGAATACTTTCTGGACAAGTCGGTGGATTTCGAACGCATTCCCGGGATTCTGGAGCGGATGAGGGGCGCAGCGGGCGCAGGCTGACCCGCACGAGCGGAAGGTTTTGAACGTCGGCTTGATCTTTTAGTGGAAGGAACTGCCATGTTACAGAGTATTGCATATGCACAGCCACAACCGATTCCGCTGACGCCGGCGAGAAGCCGGGCGGCCGCACCGGCGGCAAGAGCCGCGAGCGCGTGCTCCTCGTGCAGCCTGCGGAGCGTGTGCCTGCCGCAGGATCTCGACGGCGGGGATCTCGACCGGTTCGGCCAGGTTGCCAGCCAGAAGCGGCGCATCGCGCGCGGCGCGGCGCTCTACCGCAGTGGCGACGTGTTCGATACGCTGTATGCGGTGCGCAGCGGCGCATTCAAGAGCGTGGGCGTCTCGCTCCACGGCGACGAGAAAGTCACGGGCTTCCACCTGCCGGGCGAGATCCTCGGGCTCGATGCGATCAACGGCGGCCGCCACGACTACGACGCGGTCGCGCTCGAGGACAGCGAGGTGTGCGTGATCCCGTACGCGCCGCTCGAGCAACTGGCGCTCACGGTCCCGCCGCTCCAGCGGCATCTGTTCAAGGCGCTGTCGGGCGACATCTCGCGCGAC
Source organism: bacterium (assembly GCA_027310225.1). Taxonomy (GTDB): domain Bacteria; phylum Pseudomonadota; class Gammaproteobacteria; order Burkholderiales; family SG8-41; genus SG8-41. The sequence continues at coordinate 9,093 of DAIDBG010000326.1, forward strand.
CACGGCCTGATGCTCCTGCTCGGCGGCATGACGGCGGAACAGCGGCTCGCGGCGTTCCTGCTCTCCCTGTCGCGGCGCTATCGGCGGCTTGGCTTCTCCGCCAGCAGCTTCGTGCTGCGCATGACGCGCGAGGAGATCGGCAGCTATCTCGGCCTCACCCTGGAAACGGTGAGCCGGCTGCTCTCGCGCTTCCAGCACGAGGGGCTCATCGCCGTGCAGCAGCGCGACGTCGAGTTCAGGAATGCCGGGCGCCTCATGGAGATGGTCGGGCACTGGTAAGGAACCTGCGCGCGCAGCGCTGGCAGGATGCAAAGGCCTGGGGATGCGCGCAGGTTCCTCAAGAATCCGTATCTGTGAATCGTGATTGCTGAGGCCCGAACTTTGAACTCGGAACGTTGAACGCAGAACGTTGGATGCTTCACACCCCGTTTCCTCCTCCCTAAATACGGGGTGTTGCGCGCCGGTTGAGAACCAACCGGCGTTTTTTTTGGCGGACGACCGAAGCCCCTCTGGGAATGAATTCCCCTCCTTAGCAAGGAGGGGTTCAACCACCCTTTAATCCCCTCCTTATCAAGGAGGGGTGGATGCGAAGCAGACGGGGTGGTTTGGAATCTCAACGCGCTCCCACCACCCCGGCGCCGTTGGCGCCACCCCTCCTTCGGCAGGAGGGGATAGTGCAGGCGACCCGGCGTATTTGCTCGTTTTGTCAGGCGCCCTTATCGGCAGACCACCACCGGGATGCGGCTCTTCGCGAGCACCTTCTGCGTGACGCTGCCGAGCAGCATGCGCTCGAGCCCGCGCCGGCCGTGCGAGCCCATGACGATCATGTCGCAGCGGTAGCGCCGCGCCGCGGCGAGGATCGCATTCTGCGGATAGTCGCTCTTCACCCACGCGCCCGTAGAGGGCACGTGCGCGGCGTCCGCGGCACGCTTGACCTGCGCCAGGTATTTCTGTGACACCTTGCGCACCATCTTGTCGTGCTCGCGCGGCGAGAGCAGGTCGGGCGGCACGTATTCGCCATAGACCGGCAGCGTGAAGGGCGGCGCGACGTGGAAGCCCACGATGCGCGCCTTCAGCGCTTTCGCGATGCGTACGGCCCGGGCAGCCGCGCGGCGCGAGGGCGCCGAGCCGTCGGTGGGCACCAGGATGTTCTTGAGCATGTTCTACCTCCGTGTCAGGACAAAACCACCTCGCCGGCTTTGCCGGCACCCCTTTGCATTTAGCCGTAGGCGACGCACTTCTCGCAGACGGTGCCGCGCACGTCCTTCGCGAGGTGTGCCTCGCGCAGCCCGACGAAGGCGGGCGAATTCCAGGCTTCCATGAACGACATCGTGGTGAGATCGCCCATCGTCCAGTGGGCGGTGGCGTCGAAGCAGCAGGCGGAGAGCCGGCCGTCGGCGGTGACGTGGCCCTCGGTGAACGCCGACCAGCACGGCAGCGGCTCGCGCAGCGCCCCGATCCGCCCCTGGTTGCCGGCGGTCGGGCGGTAGCCGAGATCCTCCTCGCGCTGCGTGGCGAACGCCCCCATCGAGTAGAGCGGCAGCCAGTAGTGCTCGTCAACGTAGGGCCGGACGTGCCCGGCGAGCAGCTGCTCCATCCTCGCCTGCTGCTCTCCGTCGTACTGGATGGAGGAAGCGTAGAGCCCGGTCGCGTAGCCCTTGGCGTGACGCACCGCCCAGGCCGCCTTGAGGTTGTCGAGCGCGCGGTGGAAGAGCCGCCCCGAGACGCCCATGATTTTCTCGAACTGCGCCTCATCGGCGGCGTTCACCGACCACTTGAGCGAGTCGAGCCCCGCCTTCATGCATTCCTCGACCGCTTCGGGAAACGCCATCGAGGCGTTGGAGGTGAGGAACACGTACGGCATGCCGAGCTCCTGCTTGAGCCAGGCGATGCAGTCCACCAGCAGCCGCGGGTTCATGAACGATTCCCCGAGGTAGAAGACGCCGATTTCCTCGACTCCCGCCTCGCGCATCTCGCGCGTGATGCGCCGGAAAAGCCCGAAGTCCATGTCCCATTTCGGCTGCACTTCGCGGCTGCGCAGCGCGCAGAAGCCGCAGCGGTAGTTGCAGCGCGGGGAAACCTCGATTTTCACGCTCCGCGGCGCCGGCAGCGCCGGCTTCAGGCGCTCGGGCGCAATCCGGGTGGTGTTGTCTATGCGTTCGGTGATGGCTCCCATGCCGCTCTTTCCCCGGCCTGGAGGATGGGACACACTTTAAGGAGTGCCGCGGCTGTCCCATTTGATTTGAATCAAAAACCGTGCTGAAAGCGCAGCTCCGCCGAGGTGAACCGCCGGTACCCGCTGGAGCCCACGGACCGGCCCCCGGCCTGCCCCAGGCGGGAAGAGCCGGAGAGCCGCCGCGAGCGGCAGTGACCCGGCTTGATGTAGGTCAAATCACCGCCGTCGGGCGGCGATATTATTAAACGAAGCGGTTTGATTCCCGCCACAGTGACGGTCCCGGAGGGCCGGCTGGATTCGTTATTGATCACCGATTCAAGGAGCAAACCATGGCAAACATCACCCGTTTCGATCCGTTCAGCGCCACGCGCTTCGAGCCGTTCAGCGATTTCGACGACCTTTTCAAGGGCCTGTTCAAGAAGGAGAGCGAGGAAAAGAAAGACGAGGAAGTGGTCCGCAGCGAGCGTTACTACGGCAAGGTCTCACGCAGTTTCACGCTCCCGCACGACATTGACGAGGCGAAGGTGGCGGCGAAGTACGCCGACGGGGTGCTCAAGCTCACGCTCCCGGCGAAGGCCAGGTCCGCGAGCAAGAAGATCGCGGTCAACTGAGGCCGGCCGCGAAGGAGGTGCCATGGTGCGCAAGCCGGCCCGCAGCAAGCCGGGCCGTGCAAACCTTGTGGATCCCGAGCAGCGCCGGCAGCTCATCGAGGCCTGCGCGTTCTTCCGCGCCGATCGTTTCCGGCCGGTGGAGCCCGGGCACTACCGCCGGCAGGACCTGCAGGACGCCGAGGCAGACATTGATTCGGTGCTGGGCCGGCGCGGGAAGAGGCGGAAGCGGTGAAACGCCGGCGTGCGGGCGGCGGGCGGGAAACAGGAAGCGGGAAAGGGAGCGGCGCGCCGCTCTTCAATCACCCTTTACCGGATCGGAGTCAGCGCTGGCCCAGCAGCTGGTGCAGGGCGTCCGCCTTCCGGATCCTGATGTGCTTGTGGCGAACGGCGATCCAGCCGTCCTGCTGGAAGCGCGAGAGCACGCGGCTGATGGTCTCCAGCTTGAGGCCCAGGTAGCTGCCGATTTCCTCGCGTGTCATGCGCAGGTTGAACTCGGCGGAGGAATACCCGCGCGCGGCGAAGCGCTGCGACAGGTTGAGCAGGAACGCCGCCATCCGCTCTTCCGCCTTCATGCTGCCCAGCAGCATCATCACCCCGTAATCGCGCACGATCTCGCGGCTCATGATGCGATGCAGCTGCTGCTGCAGGGAGGGCAGCTCGCGCGAGAGCTGTTCGAGGTAGGAGTAGGGAATCTCGCAAAGCTCGCTGTCCTCGAGCGCCACGGTGTCGCACATGTGGCGCCCGCTGCTGATCGCGTCCATGCCCAGCATGTCTCCCGTCATGTGAAAGCCGGCCACCTGCTCGCGGCCGTCTTCCTGCAGCACGCAGCTTTTCATGAAGCCGGAGCGCACCGCGTACAGCGCCACCAGCGGGTTCCCGGCATGGTAGAGGTGCTCGCCGCGCCTGAGCTTGCGCCGTTGGTTGACGAGCCGGTCCACCCGCTCCATCTCGCGGGCGTCCAGGCCCGCCGGCAGGCACAGCTCGCGCAGGCTGCACGACGAGCAGGCCACGCGCAGCTGGTTCAAATCGGTGACGGCGGCGGTGGCAGGGGCAGGGGCATGGGTGGTATTCACGCTGGGCAGTATGCTTCGGTGCCGGTCACCGTATTTGACCTACATCAATACCTTCATGTTTCCAAGTGTAATACTACCCGTTCAGAAGCGGCATTGCACGGGAGGGTCGGCTTCCGCTCATGAATTTCGCGCAGACTGATTTCGACGTTGATCTGGTGCGGCGCTTCGACCGCAGCGGGCCGCGCTACACCTCGTACCCGACTGCCGACCGCTATGTCGAGGCGTTTGGAGAGGACGCCTACCGGACGTGGGCGGCGCGGCGCAACATCGGCGGCGTGCGGCGCCCGCTCGGGCTCTACGTGCACCTGCCGTTCTGCCGCGATATCTGCTTCTACTGCGCGTGCAACAAGATCGTGACGCGCGACGCGGCCAAGGCGGCGCGCTATCTCGGCTATCTCGGCCGCGAGATCGAGATGCAGGCGGCGCTGTTCCGCGAAGACCCGCACGTCTCGCAGATGCACTGGGGCGGCGGCACGCCGACCTACTACGACGCAGGCGACCTGCGGGCGCTGTTCGCGCGGCTTTCCGATCACTTCGAGTTCACCCCGCACGGCGAGTACTCGATCGAGATTGATCCACGCACGGTGGACGCGGAAACGATCCACGCGTTGCGCGAGCTGGGGTTCAACCGCGTGAGCTTCGGGGTGCAGGATTTCGATCCGGCGGTGCAGGCCGCAATCCACCGCCCGCAGAGCGAGGAGCGCACGCTTGCCGTGATGGCGGCCGCGCGCCGCGCCGGCTTCGACTCGATCAACGCGGACCTCATCTACGGGCTGCCGAAGCAGACGCTGATGAGCTTCAACGTGACGCTCGCGCGCGTGCTGGCCGCCCGGCCCGACCGGCTCGCGCTCTACAACTACGCGCACCTGCCGCGGCTGTTCAAGGCGCAGCGGCACATCAACGAGGTCGATCTGCCGTCGCCGGAGACGAAGCTGAAGCTGCTCGGGCTCGCGGTGAAGAGGCTGACCGGGGCGGGCTACGTCCACATCGGCATGGACCATTTCGCGCTGCCGGAGGACGCGCTCGCGGTGGCGCAGCGCCAGGGACGGCTGCACCGCAATTTCCAGGGCTATTCGAGCGCGCCCGCCGGCGACCTGATCGGCCTCGGCGTTTCCGCGATCGGCGCGGTCGGGCCGACCTACAGCCAGAACCACCGCGCGCTCCGGGATTATTACGACCTGCTCGACCAGGGGCGGCTGCCGATCATGCGCGGCATCGAGCTGACGGCCGACGATCTCGCACGCCGCGCGGTGATCCAGGCCCTGATGTGCAACTTTGCGCTGCCGAAGGAGGCGATCGAGATCGCCTACCTGATTGATTTCGACCGCTACTTCGCGACCGAGATCGGGGAGCTGCGCGAATTCGAGAGGCTGGGGCTGATCGAGATGGAAGAGAGCTGGCTCGAGGTCAACCCGCGCGGGCGCATGGTGATCCGCAACATCTGCATGGTGTTCGACCGCTACCTGCGGCACGACCGCGAGGTGCGGCGCTATTCACGCGTTATTTGAGGCGCCGCCTGCCGGCGGCGCAGTTCGCGCACACTGAGGAGCTTGTCGCTCCGAAGTCCGGCACACTCCTAGGAGTCTGCGCGGCAGAAGGTTGAAAGGCAGGTCATCGGGAAGCAGGCTCGAGCGTTGAGAGTAAATGACGACGAGCTACCTTCCCTACGAGCCCAGGCAGCAGCAATTGCTGCCCTCGGCGCTTCAAGACTGGCTGCCCGAAGGGCACCTAGCGTACTTCATCAGCGATACGATCGATGCGCTGGATCTGAGCGCGTTCCATACGCGCTACGCCGAGGGTGGTCCGCGCAACCAGCCGTTTCACCCGACGATGATGGTCAAGGTGCTGGTGTACGGGTACGCCACGGGCGCGTTCTCCTCACGCAAGATCGCCCGGAAGCTGCACGAGGACGTGGCGTTTCGGGTGTTGGGGGCGAACAACTTCCCGAAGCACCGGACGATCTGCGACTTCAGAGCGCTGCACCTGGAGGAGTTCTCGGCGCTATTCGTGCAAGTGGTGAAGCTCGCGCGCGAGTGTGGACTGGCGAAGCTGGGCACGATCGCGGTGGACGGCACCCAGATCAAGGCGAACGCCTCGCGGCACAAGGCGATGAGCTACGAGCGCATGCAGAAGACCGAAGCCGAGCTCAAGGCGCAGATTGAAGCACTCCTGGCGAAGGCCAATGCGGTTGACGAGGCCGAGAAGAACGAGCCGGAGCTGGACATTCCCGCGGAGATCGAGCGACGCGAGCAGCGGCTGGAGGTGATTCGCGCCGCCAAGGAGCGGCTCCAGGAACGCCAGCGCCAGGCCGACGCGGCCCGTGGTCGCTCGGCGGATGACGAGCGCAAGCCTCGCGATCCGGACGGCAACCCGAGGAAGGGGCCGCTGTACAAGCGCGAGTTCGGCATCCCCAAGCCCAAGGCGCAAGAGAACTTCACCGACCCCGAGAGCCGCATCATGAAGCGCCCGGGCGGCGGATTCGACTACTGCTACAACGCCCACGCGGCCGTGGACGATACCGCGCACATCATCGTCGCGGCCGAGCTGACCAACAACGGCGCTGACAGCACGCGCCTGCCGCATCTGCTCGAGGCGGTGAGAGATACCGCTGGCGAGCATCCCAACCAAGTACTGGCCGATGCGGGATTCCGATCCGAAGCGGTCTTCGAGGCACTCGTCGATCATCCGACCGAGCTGGTGGTGGCGCTGGGTCGAGAGGGCAAGAAGCCGCTCGCGATCGATCCCAACAGGCGTCCGCGCACCGCGGCAATGGCCGAGAAGCTGCGAACCGAACAAGCCAAGCTCGCTTACCGGCGTCGCAAATGGATCTCCGAGCCTCCCAACGGCTGGGTGAAGAACGTGCTCGGGTTCCGACAGTTCAGCATGCGAGGCCTTCGTAAGGCCCAAGCCGAGTGGCGGCTCGTCTGCGCCGCGCTGAATCTCAGACGGATGGCGACCATGATCCCCGCGTAGAGGGGGGATAGGGTTCGCTACAGGGTCTCGTTACGCTCGTTTCGAGACCTTCAAGCCGCTCCGCAGCGCGATCCCATCGCCGCGATCCGCTTCGCCACAAAACCGGCCGTCATCACGCCGCGCCGGTCGTCACGAATTCGGTCTGCCGCGCAGACTCCTAGGGCGAGCGCCTGGCCCACGCGGCGAGCTCGTGCGCCGGCATGGGCCTGGCGATGAAGTAGCCCTGGGCCATGTCGCAGCCGAGCGCCGCCAGGCGGTCGAGGAGCTCCCGGCTTTCCACGCCCTCCGCGACCACCTTCAAATTGAGGTGGTGCGCGAGCTCTATCGTGGAGCGCACGATCTTGTCGGACCCCGGGTCGGTCAGCAGCCGGCTCACAAAGGAGCGGTCAATCTTGACCGCGGACACCGGCAGCCTCTGGAGATAGCTCAGCGACGAATAGCCGGTACCGAAGTCGTCTATATGCAGCTCGACGCCCATCGCATGCAGCTCCGTCAGCAGCTTGAGCGCACTTTCCGGATCCTCCATCAGCGCGCTCTCCGTCAGTTCGAGCTGCAGCCGCTGCGCGGCAATGCCCCAGGTGGCGAGCAGCCCCCGGATGCGGCCGGGGAGCCGGGGATCGAGCAGATTGCGCGCAGAGACGTTGACGGCGAACGGCACGTCCAGGCCCTGCTCCCGGGTCGAGTACGACGCGCGCAGGGCGGCTTCCAGCACCCAGTCCGTCATCGGCCCGATCAGTCCGGTGTGCTCGGCGAGCGCGATGAATTCGCCCGGCGGCACCATGCCGCGCTGCGGATGCTGCCAGCGCACGAGCGCCTCCGCCCCGCACACGCGGCGCGCGTCCAGCTCGATCTTGGGCTGGCAGTACAGGAGGAGCTGGTTGTTCTCGATCGCGCGCCTCAGCTCCGCGCCCAGCGCGAGCCGGCGGGCGCTGTCGTGCTCCGGCTCCCCGGAGTGAATCGCGTAACCTTCCGCGCCACGGCGGGCGGTGCGGGCGGCGGCGTTGGCGTGCCGCACCAGCAGTTCAGGCGTCGCCCCGTGTCCCGGGAAGAGGGCGATGCCGATGCTCGCGCGCACCTCGAGCGCGAGCCCGGCGATCTCGAACGTTTTTTCCATGGCTTGCAGCACGCGGCGCGCCGCCTGCCCGGCGCGTTCCGCATCCGCGTCCGTGAGCAGGATCATGAACTCTTCTCCCCCGACGCGGGCAACGAGCGCGGCATCCGCGACGGCGCCAGCGAGCCGCGGCCCGATCTCGCGCAGCAACTGGTCGCCCTGATGATAGCCGAGCGCCTCGTTGATCTCGCGCAGGTTGTCGAGGTGTACGGCGAGCAGTGCCGCCGGCCGCATGTTCGCCCTGGCTTCCGTGATCGCACGCTCAAGGAGCCGGTCGAGCTGGGCGCGGTTCGGCAGCCCCGTGAGCGCGTCGTGGAAGGCGAGATGGACGAGGCTGCGCTCGGCTTCGGCGTGCCTCGCGCGCATGCGCAGCGTCTGGATACCGAACGCGAGATCGTCGGCGGTCTCCCTCAACAACTCGATTTCTTCCCGGCCGAAGGCCGCCGCCTCGCCGGCCAGGATGTTGAGCGTCCCGATGATCTTGTCCTCGACGCGCAGCGGCAGCGCGATCTCCGAGGCGAAACCGAGCTGCACCATCTCGGCGAAGCGCGGTTCCGGGTCGGGATCGGCGGCGAGATCGTTCGAGACGGCCGGCTCACCGCTGCGCATGGCGCGGCCGGTCGGGCCGGGGCTGAGCTGCGGATCGCCCCAACGGCTGCGCAGACCGGCGAGAAAGCCCGCATTCGTCCCCACGTGGACGACGGGGCGCACGACCTGCGGCTCGTCCTCGGCGATGCAGGCGACATAGGCCAGGCGGTAGCCGCCGACCTCGACCGCGATGCGGCACATCTCCTCGAGCAGGGCCGGCTCGTCGGTGGCGCGCAGCAGGGCGCGGTTGCCGGCGCCGAGGGTCTTCAGCGCCCGGTTCGCGTTGCGCAACTCGGCCGCTGTCTGCGTGAGCCGGCCTTCGCGCAGGGTGATTGCGTCGGCCATCGCGTCGAAGGTGCTCGCGAGCCGGCCGAGCTCGCCCGCCCCGTGCGGGACCCCGGCGCGCGCCGCGTAATCCCCCGCGCTGAGGCGCCGGCTCGCCGCGGAGATGGCATGGATCGGGCGCAGCACGAATAGCTCGCCTCCTTTCCACGCGAGCACGACCACCAGCACCGCCGCGATGCCGATGGACAGCAGATGCTGGTAGAACTCGCGCTCCGCGTCGGCGTACACCACCTCCGCCGCGATGCCGATCTGCAGGTAGGCCTTGCCGCCGTCGGAGGCGTGCAATGGGAGGAACACCACCGCGCGGCGCAGCTCACCTTCGACCACATCCTCGATCACCCCTCCCTCCCCCTGCGCGAGCATCCGCTCGAGCAGGGGCTTGTCCTCCATCGTCTTCCCGACCCAGGGTTCCGGATCGGGATGGCGCGCCAGCACGATGCCTTTGCCGTCCACGACGGTGACAATCGAATCCCGCGGCAGCTCGACCTCCTTCAGGATCTCGTTCAGCCACGCGAGGTCGAGCGCAAGGAAGATCACGGCCGTCACGGCGCCCGCCTCGTCGCGGACCGGATAGGCGAAGTTGACGGTGGCCTTGTTGGTGATGCGCCCGATCTGATAGTTGCCGGTGACGAAGTCGCCCGTCTCGAGCGCGCGCCGGAAGTAGGAACGGTCCGCGAGGTTCACCGTTCGATCAAACGGCAGCGCACTGCAGGCTACTTCGCCGTTCGGGCGGATGACGCCGAGATTGGCGTAATACGGATAGAGCCTACGCAGGTCCGCCAGATAGTCCTGGCAGGCGCGCGCGGCGCCGGGCCACGCGACCCCGGGCAGGCGCGCCAGGCTCATGAGCAACTCGCGCGCGCGGCGCACGATATCGCGCTGCTCGAATGCCGCCGTGCGCGCGAGCTGCTGCGCTTCGCCGACCGCCTTGGCGATCGCCGCGGAGCGCATCTTATTGCCGTCGTGGACGGTCAGGATGAACGCCGGTACCACCGCGAGCAGCACGAGGAACATCAGCCGCGCGCGCAGGCTGTCGAACAACGGCGGAAGGGCGGCCCTTTTCACGCTCGTCGGTGTCCCCGCAAGGTGGCGCCGCCCGCCGCCCTTACGGGCAACGGGCCGGAGTGATGGTGCCCCGGACCTGCGAGCCGCTCCTTGGCTCGATCCGGGCGCTGGCCGTCGGCTCTTGTTGTTCCTATGACCCCGCGCAGCCCGCGAGCAGCGGCGCGCCGGATATGACGCTCAATACTTTCTTCATGGTTCGCTCCTCCTGCCAGCCTGTCGGATTTGAGGCTCCGACACACTCCTGGGTTGACGGAACCGGCCGCCCCCCACACCGGGACCGCGCGCCGCTATCGTGTCCGAGGGATCCCGGCCTGTCAACCCGATCGCCGGGTTCAAGGTTCCGGGTTCAGCCTTCTAGACCCTTGGCTCATCATGGTCTCACAACCTTCAACTTTGAACCTTGAACTTTGAACGTTGAACTCCAAGTTCGGTGGCGAACGTCGCTTCCATCCCGCGCCGGAAGCGCACGGCCTCGCCATCGGCAACCACGACGTCGGCCCACGTCAAAATCGTGCCCTTGTTGATGGCGCGCGCGAGGCGCGCGCCATGGGCGAGCCCGATCGGCAGCGCGCCCGCTTCAATCGAGTCGTACGCCGGCATGAGCCGGCCCCACACCGTATAGCCACCTTCGCCGTCGAGGGTCTCGCCGGGCTCGAGATCGCGCTTGGCGACCGCCACCGCGTCGCCGCGGAACCCCGTCGGCGCGCCTGTCGGCTCGCCGCGCAGGCCGACGCTCGCCACGGAAATGCCGAGCTCGAGCCCGATCAGATGATACGGCTTGTACATCGCGGCGTAGTTGCTGCTCTCGTCGGTGACCAGCCCGTACTCGTTGAAGCAGCGCTTCACGTACTCGCTGTCGGCGGCGAGCGTGACATAAACGCCCCATCTCAGGTCGCGCGCGACCGGCGTTCCGTCGCGCCCGAGGCTGGAGACGACCTCGACCTGGCCGCGGTGATGGAGCACGCCGCCGTCGGGGCGGGGCCTCAGCACGCGCGGCAGGTCATCCACCCCGCACGGCGGGAACGAGAGCCCGCCGGGCGCGGGCGTCAGGCCGGTCGCGTTCGCCACCGCGGCCATCTCGATCGCCGACTTGGTGCCGTCGAGGAATGAGTTGAACATTTGGGCGTTGTAATCTCCCTGCGCCACTTGCTCCGGCGGGAAACCGTAGTAATTCCATACGGTATCCGGCGTCGAATCGTGATACGCAGGGAGATACCGGGTGCCCTTGC
>DAIDBG010000371.1 GCA_027310225.1 bacterium
ATGACCAGTCGATCTATATGCGCGAGCAGCCCTTCGGCGGCAACCAGCTAACCCAAGAAATTCAGAACCGCTTCGGGCTGACCCCCGAAGAGGCTGAAGCCGCCAAGCGTGCAGGAGGGTTGCCCGAAAACTATGAGTCCGAAGTGCTGCAGCCGTTCATGGATATGATGGGCCTGGAAGTGGCGCGCGCGCTGCAGTTCTTCTTCACCTCGACGCAGTTCAACCAGATCAACCATATCGTGCTGTCCGGCGGCTGCGCCGCGATACCGGGCGTGGACGAAGCGGTGGGCAAGCGGATCCAGGTGAATACTGTCGTCGCCAATCCGTTCGCCAACATGGCGCTGTCTTCCAAGATCAGGCCAAAAAGCCTGACCCAGGACGCGCCCTCGCTCATGGTGGCGTGCGGGCTGGCCATGCGGAGGTTTGATCCATGATTCGCATCAATCTGTTGCCGCATCGCGAGATACGGCGTAGGCAGCAGCAACAGCAGTTTTTCATCCTGCTCGGCGCGGTCGCCATTATCGGAACCGTGATCTGGTTCTCCGTGCGCACTTATCTCGGTGAGCAATACGACAATCAGCGCAGCCGCAACAGGTATCTGGACGGAGAAATCGCCAAACTCGACAAACAGATCGAAGAGATCAGGAAGCTGAAAGAGCAGACGGCGTCTCTGCTCGCGCGCAAGAAGGTGGTGGAAACGCTTCAGGGCAACCGCTCCGAGGTGGTGCACCTGCTCGACCAGCTGGTACGTCAATTGCCCGATGGCATGTATTTGAAGGGCGTCAAGCAGACGGGGAACCAGGTCACCATTACTGGTTACACCCAGTCTCAGGCCCGGGTATCGACGCTGATGCGCAACCTCGAGTCATCGCCGTACCTCGAAAAGCCGGGGCTGATCGAAATCAAGGCGATGCAGCAAGCCGGCCAGCGCATCAACGAGTTCACGATGAACATCAGCATCACGCGCACCAAGACCGAAGAGCCCGCGAAAGGGCCGGCGGCCAAGCCTGCGGCAAAGAAAGGGTGATGCGCCATGACTTTTGACGATATCCGACGACTCGACCCGAAGAAAATCGGCAGCTGGCCGCTTTTGCCCAAAGTGGGGGTGCTGCTGCTCGTGCTGGTCCTGATCATTTTCCTGAGTTACTGGTTTGACTGGCAGGACCAACTCGACCAGATCAGCAGAGAGCAACAGAAGGAAGAAAAGCTACGCACCACCTTCCTCGACAAGAAAAAACAGGCGATTGATCTGCCCGCCTATCGCAAGCAGCTTGAAGACATCGAGAAACAGTTCGGCGCGCTGCTCAAGCAACTGCCGGGCAAGGCCGAGATGGATGCCTTGCTGACCGACATCAACCAGGCTGGTCTGGGACGGGGCCTGCAGTTCGAATTGTTCAGGCCCGCGGCGAGCGAGAGTATGCGGGATTTCTATGCCGAGCTGCCGATCGCGATCAGGGTCACTGGTAACTACCACGATATCGGCGCTTTTGCCAGCGACATTGGCAAGCTCTCGCGTATCGTCACGCTGAACAATGTTTCTCTCGGAAGCGGCAAGGATACGCTGGTGATGGATGCGACCGCCATGACCTATCGCTATCTCGATGAAAATGAGCTTGCGAATCAGAGGAAGGCAGCGGCAGCGGCGGCCAGGAAAGGCGGGAAGAAATGATGCGCACCGGCATAGCCATCGCGCTCTCTCTCCTGCTCGGGGCCTGCGGCGAGCAGTACTCAGACCTGCGGCAATTCGTCAAAGATTCTGAAAACCTTCCGCGCGGGCGCATTCCGCCGCTGCCGGAAGCCAAGCCCTACGAGCCATTCGAGTATGCGGCATACGATCTCACCGACCCGTTCAAGCCGCGCAAGATCGAGCCGTCGAAGACCGCGACGAAGAGCGGCGGCCTGCAGCCGGACTTCAACCGCCGCAAGGAGCCGCTTGAGGCCTATCCGCTTGAAAACCTCAAGATGGTCGGCACCCTGCAGCAAAAGAAGGACATGTTCGGACTCGTGAAGACGCCGGACAACAACCTGTTCCGGGTCAGGGCCGGCAATTTCTTGGGGCAAAACTTCGGCCGCATCACCGATATTTCCGATTCCGCAATCAAATTGAAAGAGCTAGTTCAGGACAGCGGCGGCGACTGGAAGGAAGAAGAGCGAGCGCTGCAGCTACAGGAATGAACGGGAGGCAATAAAATGAAGCTATCAGCCAACTTGATGTCGTCGGTCCTGCACGTCGTGCTGGCGCTGCTGCTTAGCACTGCCAGCATCAGCGCCCGCGCGCAAGCAAACAGCATCGAAGCGATCAACGTTTCGCCGCAGGTTGGCGGCAAGGTGGTGGTCAAAGTCACGCTGAAACAGGCGCCAGCGGGTCCACCCGCGGGTTTCACCATCAATAATCCGCCGCGCATCGCGTTCGATTTCCCCAATACCACGAGCACGCTGGGACGAGGCACCCAGGAGGTCGGGGAGGGTGACCTGCGCAGCATCAACATCGTCCAGGCGGGTGACCGCACACGGCTGGTGCTCAATCTCGCCCGCACCACCAGCTACGACACCCAGATCGAGGGGCGCGCGCTGCTTATCACCCTTCAGGGCACCACCGCTGCAGCCAGCGCCACTGGCGTGACCACACGCTTTGCCGAAGCGCAGCCAGGCGACCAGCGCCATTCCCTGCGCGACATCGACTTCCGCCGGGGCAGTGCCGGTGAAGGGCGCGTCGTGGTGGATCTCTCCGACAGCGCGGTTGGAATCGACCTCAAGGTTCAAGGTAAGGCGATCATCATTGACTTCATCAACACCGCGCTGCCCAAGAATCTTGAGCGCAGGCTGGATGTCACCGACTTCGGCACGCCGGTGGCGACCATCGACGCATTCACCCAGGGTGGCAACTCACGGGTGTTGATCGAGCCGCGCGGCAACTGGGAGCATACCGCCTACCAGACCGACACGCGGTTCATCGTGGAAATCAAGCAGCGGGTCGAGGATGAGAGCCGCATTGCGCGCGGCGTGGGCTATACCGGCGAGAAGCTCTCGCTCAATTTCCAGAACGTGGAAGTGCGCGCGGTGCTGCAGGTGATCGCCGATTTCACGGGGCTCAACATCATCACCAGTGATACGGTGAGCGGCAACCTGACGCTGAGACTGAAGGACGTACCCTGGGACCAGGCCCTGGACATCATTCTGCAGAGCAAGGGTCTCGATATGCGCAAGACCGGGAACGTGGTGTGGATCGCGCCGCGTGACGAACTTGCGACGCGCGAGAAGCTCGCGCTCGAGGCACAGCAGCAGATCGCTGATCTCGAGCCGACCCGCACCGAGAGTTTCCAGCTCAATTACCAGAAGGCCGCGGACTTGCAGAAACTGTTCTCGGACGCGCAGCAGCGGGTCCTGTCCAGGCGCGGCAGCGCGGTGGTTGACCCGCGCACCAACACGATCTTCGTGCAGGACACGCCGACGCGGCTGGAGGAAGTCCGCAGGCTGATCCGCAAGGTGGACGTACCGGTGCGGCAGGTGATGATCGAGTCGCGGATCGTAGAGGCCAATGACAAATTCAGCCGCAACCTCGGTGCGCGGCTCGGTTACAACGAAGCCGGTACTGGCCATAAGACGCTGGGCCAGGCCGACCCCCGGTTCACCATCGGCGGCGGGCTCGCCAACACCGGTTTCCAGACCGGGCAGATCACCACGCCTACGCCGAACTTCTTTACAGATTCGCTCAACGTCAATCTGCCGGTACCGGGCCTCGGCGGTGCCAGCCCGGGCGTTTTCTCTCTGATCCTGTTCAATGAGAACCGTACACGCTTCCTCAACCTGGAGCTCACGGCGTTACAGGCGGACGGCAGGGGCAAGATCATTTCCAGCCCGCGCGTCATCACCGCCGACCAAGTCGAGGCGACGATCGAGCAGGGCACGGAAATCCCATACCAGCAGGCGACTTCGAGCGGCGCAACCAGCGTGTCCTTCAGAAAGGCGACGCTGTCGCTGAAGGTCAAGCCGCAGATCACGCCCGACGACAACGTGATCATGAGCCTCAAGGTCAACAAGGACAGCGTTGGCCAGAACACGCTTGCCGGGCCGGCGATCGATACCAAGCAGATCTTGACCGAGGTGCTGGTGGAGAACGGCGGTACCGTGGTGATCGGCGGCATCTTCACACAGGAAGAGAGTTCGACCACCAACAAGGTGCCGGTGCTGGGCGATCTGCCCTACGTCGGCTTCCTGTTCAAGCAGAACCTGAAGGTGGACAACCGGAGCGAACTTCTGATCTTCATCACGCCGAAGATCATCAAGGACAACCTGACGCTGCGCCGCTAGGCGTTCGGCGCGCCCCAGAAAAGGCGGCCCCGCGGCCGCCTTTTTGTTGCCATCGCGGCCGGCACGGGCTACGCGGTTTTTCGTCATTCGTCCAACCTTCAGGCGGTTTTGCTTCAGCGGCCTGTCGGGATGCCAGGTCCGACAGGCTGCTAGAATCGCCACATGACCAGGACCGAGCAGAAATCTGCAGCGCCGGAAACCCTGCCCGAGAATGTTTTTCTGGTGGGATTAATGGGTGCCGGCAAGACGTCGGTGGGCAGGGTGCTGGCCAAGCGCCTGGGCAAGGCCTTCTACGACTGCGACCAGGAAATCGAGCGTGTAACCGGCGTTAAGGTCCCGCTGATATTCGAGATCGAGGGCGAAGCCGGTTTCCGCGCCCGTGAGACAAGGATGCTGCAGGAGCTGACGGGTCGGAGAAACATTGTGCTCGCTACCGGCGGCGGCGCCGTGCTCTCCGCCGCCAACCGCAAATTGCTCTCGGATAACGGGGTGGTCGTCTATTTGCGGGCAGCGGTCGCGGATCTCTGGCAGCGTACGCGACATGACAAGAACCGGCCATTGCTCAAGACCGCCGACCCGCGCGCCAGGCTCGAGCAGTTGTTCGCCGAGCGCGACCCACTCTACCGCGAGATCGCTGATATCATCGTTGATACAGGCAGCCAGAGCCCGGGCAGCCTGACCCACAAACTGGAGCACACGCTGCTACATTTCAAATCTGGCAGAAGCGGTCACCTGAGCGCGCCGCTGCGCACCGGATAACGTGAGGCGATTTCGGGAGCCGGATGTCATGAAGACATTGACGGTGGCATTGGGCGAGCGCAGCTACCCGATCCACATAGGCGCCGGGCTGCTCGCGCGCGCCGACTTGATCACGGCCAAGCTGCCGCAAAAAAAAGTTGCCATCATCACCAACTCCACCGTCGCGCCGTTGTATCTGGCGCCGTTGCGGCGCGCGCTGGAGGCGCATGGCGTGGCGGTGATACCAGTCACGCTACCGGACGGGGAGGCGCACAAGAACTGGGAAACGCTCAATCGCATATTCGACGCCCTGCTCGAGCACCGCTGTGAGCGGAGCACCGCGTTGATCGCGCTGGGCGGCGGGGTCGTCGGAGACTTGGCCGGATTTGCCGCCGCAGTCTACCAGCGCGGCGTGCCCTATATCCAGGTGCCGACCACGCTGCTCGCCCAGGTCGATTCGGCAGTCGGTGGTAAAACGGCAATCAACCATCCGCTCGGAAAAAACATGATCGGCGCGTTTTACCAGCCGCTCGCGGTCGTCGCCGACACCGATACCCTCGCCACGCTGCCGCCGCGTGAACAGGCGGCCGGGCTCGCGGAAGTGATCAAATACGGGCTGATCCGCGACCGTGAGCTCTTCGATTGGCTGGAGACCAACATGGGGTTACTGGTGAAACGCGATGCCGCAGCGCTCGCCCACGCGATCGAGCGCTCATGTGCCAACAAGGCCGAGATCGTGGCGTTCGATGAGCGGGAAAGCGGCCCGCGCGTGCTGCTCAATTTCGGTCACACCTTCGGCCACGCCATCGAGGCCGGGCTGGGCTTCGGCAACTGGCTGCACGGCGAAGCGGTAGCCGCAGGCATGGTGCTGGCTGCCGAGCTGTCGCAAAAGCTCGGCCTCCTCGACGCCCAGGATGCCGCGCGCGTCAGGGCCGTGGTGACAGGAGCCGGCCTGCCCGTGAAAGCGCCTGATCTCGGTCTGAAGCGGTATCTCGAGGTGATGGGGCACGACAAAAAGGTTGAAGATGGCCGGATTCGTTTCGTGCTCCTCAGGCGTATCGGCGAGGCGTTTGTCTCGGATGATGTGCCACGCGCTGCGCTCGCGGGGGTGCTTGGCGCTTCTCAAGTGCATGCCTGAACGCGAACTCGCTCCGTACGCGGCGCGACCGGAGCATTCCCGCGGCCGGCGCCACCGCGAACCGCCGCCGCGCGGCCGCAGCGAATACCAGCGCGATCGCGACCGCATCATCCACTCGACCGCCTTCCGGCGCCTGGAATACAAGACCCAGGTCTTCGTCAACCATGAGGGTGACCTGTTCCGCACCCGGCTCACCCACAGCCTCGAAGTCGCGCAGATCGCGCGCTCGGTGGCGCGCAGCCTGCGGCTTGATGAAGATCTTACGGAAGCGATCGCGCTCGCACACGACCTCGGCCATACGCCGTTCGGTCACACCGGCCAGGATGCGCTCAATGCCTGCATGAAGCCATACGGCGGGTTCGAGCATAACCTGCAGAGCCTGCGCGTGGTGGATCTGCTCGAGCAGCGTTATGCCGCGTTCGACGGGCTGAACCTGACCTTCGAGACGCGGGAAGGCGTGCTCAAGCACTGTTCGCTCAGAAACGCGCGAACGCTGGGCGACGTCGGGGAACGCTTCATCAGAAAGCAGCGCCCGTCGCTGGAGGCGCAGGTCGCGAATCTCGCCGATGAAATCGCTTATAACAATCACGACGTGGACGACGGATTGCGCTCGGGGCTGCTCGGCATGGAGCAACTCTCCGAGGTGAAGATATTCGCGCGCCACATGAAGGCGGTGCTGCGCGAGCATCCGCACGTAGCGGGCCGGCGGCTGATACACGAGACCGTGCGGCGCATGATTGATACCCTGGTGACGGACATCATCCGCGCGAGCGAAGCCAATATCCGCCTGCACGACCCCGCCTCGCCGGAAGAAGTGCGCCTCGCGCCGCCGCTCGTCTCCTTCAGCACGCGCATACGCGACGAAAGCCACGAGCTCAAGCAGTTTCTGCGCCGCAACCTGTACCAGCACTATCGCGTCACGCGCATGAGCGGCAAGGCGCGCCGTATCGTGACCGACCTGTTTCACGCGTTCCTGTCGGATTCCCGGCTGTTGCCGCCGGAATTCCAGTCCCGCGCACAAGGACATGCCCCGCGGGCGATTGCCGACTACATCGCGGGCATGACCGATCGCTACGCCATCCTCGAGCACCGCCGCCTGTTCTCGATCGAGGAAACCTGACGCGGCGCACGCCGGTTGCGTTTCGCGATTTTCCGGTTGAAGACGAGCATTCAAGCCGGTAAACTTATTATTTGTGTGTGAAGCTTTTCCGGCCTTGCCGCATAGCGGCATTAAAGACTGTAATTAATTGAATTTAATGGATGATTTTCATCTTCGCCGGATGATCTCCTCGGGCCTGCCGGCAGCACAGGGATTGTACCGCCCGGACCGCGAGCATGACGCATGCGGCGTGGGATTTGTCGCGCACATCAAGGGCAAGAAAAGCCACGCCATCATCGAGCAGGGTTTGCTCATCCTCAAGAATCTCACCCACCGTGGCGCAGTCGGCTGGGACCCGAAGCTCTCTGACGGGGCAGGCTGTCTGATCCAGATACCGGACAAGTTCTTCCGCGAGGAGGCGTCCAAGCGCGGCGTCAAGCTGCCGCCCGCCGGCCAGTACGGCGTCGGCATGGTGTTCCTGCCGCGTGATCCCGCAAGCCGGTTTGCGTGCGAATACGAGATCGAGCGCGCGATCAAGGACGAAGGCCAGGTGCTGCTCGGCTGGCGCGACGTGCCGGTGGATCATTCCGATCTCGCCGAGCCTGCAAAGCGGATCGAGCCGGTGATCCGGCAGGTGTTCATCGGGCGGGGCAAGGGCGTCACCGTCACCGATGCCCTGGAGCGCAAGCTCTACCTCATCCGCAAGAGCTCGGGTCACGCGATCCAGGCGCTCAGGCTCGCGCACGGCAAGGAGTTCTACGTGCCGTCGATGTCCGCGCGCACCATCTGCTACAAGGGAATGCTCCTCGCGTACCAGGTCGGCGAGTACTATCTCGACCTCAGGGATCCGCGCGTCGAGTCGGCGCTCGCGCTGGTGCACCAGCGCTTCTCGACCAACACCTTCCCCTCATGGGACCTTGCGCACCCGTTCCGCATGATCTGCCACAACGGCGAGATCAACACGCTGCGCGGCAACGTCAACTGGATCCGCGCGCGCCAGGGAGCGATTTCCTCGCCGATTCTCGGCAAAGACCTAGAGAAAGTCTGGCCGCTCATCTACGATGGCCAGTCGGATTCGGCCTCGTTCGACAACGCGCTGGAACTACTCGTCATGGGCGGTTACTCGATCGCGCACGCCATGATGATGATGATCCCGGAGGCATGGGAGAACCATGCGCTGATGGACCCGGCGCGGCGTGCGTTCTACGAGTACCACGCGGCGATGATGGAGCCGTGGGACGGGCCGGCGTCGATCGCTTTTACCGACGGGCGGCAAATCGGTGCAACGCTGGACCGCAACGGCCTGCGCCCGTCGCGCTACATCGTCACCTCGGATGACCTCGTCATCATGGGCTCGGAGTGCGGGTGCCTCCCCGTGCCCGAGGAGAAGATCGTCAAGAAGTGGCGCCTGCAGCCCGGCAAGATGTTCCTGGTGGATCTCGAGAAGGGCCGCATCATCGACGACAAGGAGTTGAAGGATACGCTCGCCGCCGCCAAGCCCTACGGCGAGTGGATCGAGCGCATCCGCATCAAGCTCGACGATCTGCCCGCGCCCGAGGAAAGGCGCGAGACGTCGAAGGAGCAATTGCTCGACCGCCAGCAGGCTTTCGCCTACACCCAGGAAGACATCAAGTTCCAGCTCGCGCCGATGGCCCAAAGCGGCGAGGAGCCGGTCGGCTCGATGGGCAATGACGCCTCGCTCGCGGTGCTGTCGAGCAGAAACAAGACCCTCTACCACTATTTCAAGCAGCTCTTTGCGCAGGTCACCAA